>NZ_JAALDX010000217.1 GCF_014145095.1 Dietzia sp. SLG310A2-38A2
CGGCCGAGTCGCGCGCCCGGATTGGACCGTTCGGGGCGCACGACCGGTCGCCTCCGGACATACACGCAGCGCAACCGGGGAGCGGATCGGGCCGGGACCGCCGGGGTCAGTCCCACGTGGCGGTGTCGGGGTCCACGCCGTTCGCACGGGCGTCGGCCGCGACGGCAGCCTCGATCCACGCGGTCAGGCCCGGCTCGAGCGAGTCGTACGTCTCGCTGAAGCGCGGGTCCTGCCGATACATCCGCGCCAGCAGCACCTGCATCGAGCGCGTGCAGTCGTAGAACGTCGAGATCGACGCACGATGCCGCTCGACCAGCTCCGCGGCCCGGGGCGAGGCGGGGTCCACCCCGGCCCGCTTGGCGGCGGCCAGGTCGGCGTTGAGCGAATCCGTCTCGGCCTTGACCCGGCGCCAGTCCTCCTTGGACATCCCCCTCGTGCGCTGTTGCGACTGCTCCCACTGCGGGGTGTCGCCCCACTGCTGCTGTGCCTCGGCCTGCCAGTCCTCGTTCCAGTCGGTGCCGAAGATCTCGGCCCGGTCCGCGGGGGTCAGTGGTGTGTTCACTGCGATCGCCTCCTTCAGGCGGTCTACTGCGGAGACCATCTCCTGCAGGTGTGAGATGCGGTCGAGGAGCAGCTCGCGCTGCCGGGACAGATGGGCGCCCTCGTCGACGTGGGGGTCGTCGAGCAGCACACCGATCTGCGCCAGCGGAAGGCCCAGTTCGCGGTAGACCAGGATCCGGTGGATACGCGCGACGTCGTCGTCGTCATAGACCCGGTAGTCCGACCACGTCCGCCCACTCGCCGGCGCCAGCCCGATCCGGTCCCAGTGGTGCAGGGTCCGGACACTCACGCCGACGAGGTCGGCGACCGCGCCCACGGTGAGCCCCTCACTCCTCGTCATTCCTCCAGCATCTCTCACATCGACCACCCTGGGCCCTGACGTGATGTCAGGGTCAAGGGCCAGTCGGTACCGCGACGGCTTACCCGTCGGTAACATCGGGGCATGAGCCGACCCACGCCCCGTGTCTATGACCGACTCCGCGACCTCGTCGCGATCCCCGAGTTCCGTTCCGATCCGTCCAGCCGGGAATCAGCCGTCATCGAGGAGGTCTTCACCGGCGAGCCGCTCGCCGAGATCCCCGCGGGGACGGCCGACGACGTGGTGGCTGCCGTCGAGCGGGCCCGGGCCGCCCAGATCGCGTGGGCCGACCGCGAGCCCGCGGACCGGGTCGCCGTGCTCAAGCGGTTCGCGTCCCTGGTCATGCGCGATCGCGAGCAGCTCATGGACATCGTCCAGGCGGAGACCGGCAAGAGCCGGGCCTCGGCGCAGGAGGAGGTCCTGGACTGCCTCATCACCGCACGTCACTACGCCAGGACCGCTCCGGCGCTGCTCGCCCCCAAGCGGGTCCAGGGCATGCTCCCGGGCCTGACCAAGGCAGTGGTCCGACGCCATCCCAAGGGTGTCGTGGGAGTGATCGCGCCGTGGAACTACCCGCTCAACCTCGCCGCCACCGACGCGCTGGCGGCCCTGGCCGCGGGTAACGCCGTGGTGATCAAGCCCGCCTCCATCACTCCGTTCTGCGCCCTCGCCGCAGCGGACCTGCTGTACCGCGCAGGTTTGCCCCGCGACCTGTTCCAGGTGGTCCCCGGTTCGGGCCGCACCGTGGGCGGGGCGATCGTGGAGAACGTTGACTACCTCATGTTCACCGGCTCCACGGCCACCGGCCGCACGCTCGGTGGCCAGTGCGGCGAGCGGCTCATCGGGTTCTCCGCCGAGCTCGGCGGCAAGAACGCCATGATCGTCGCGGCGGGCGCCGACCTCGACGAGGTCGCCGAGGTGGCCACACGCGCGTTCTTCTCCAACTCCGGCCAGCTCTGCATCTCCGTGGAGCGGGTGTACGTGGAGAGGTCCGTGGCTCCCCAGCTCATCGAGAAGCTCACCGCCCGCGTCCGGTCCATGAGTGTGGGCCCGGGCTACGACTTCGAGGCGGAGATGGGCAGCCTGATCTCCCGCGACCAGCTGGAGACCGTGACCGCGCATGTCGACGACGCCGTGGCCAAGGGCGCCCGCGTCCTGGCCGGTGGGCGCCCCCGCCCGGACCTCGGCCCCCTGTTCTACGAGCCGACACTGCTGGCCGACGTCCCGGAGGACGCCACCTGCTTCGGCGAGGAGACGTTCGGCCCGGTCGTGTCGATCTACCCGGTCGACTCGGTGGACGAGGCGGTGGCCAAGGCCAATGACACCGAGTACGGGCTCAACTCCTCGGTGTTCGCCGCGTCGGACTCGGAGGGTGAGGAGATCGCCGCGCGGCTTCGGACGGGCACCGTCAACGTCGGGGAGGGTTACGTGGCCGGCTGGGGTTCGGTCGCGGGCCCGATGGGCGGCATGGGCGCCTCCGGGGTCGGCCGCAGGCACGGTGACGAGGGCCTGCTCAAGTACACCGAGGCGCAGACCATCGCCACGCAGCGCGTGATGCACCTGGGTGGGCCGTCGTTCCTGCCCCGGAAGCGGTGGCACAAGATGCTCGCACCCGCGACGGACGCGATGCGCTTCCTGCCCGGCCGGTAGGTCGGTCGCGCCTCACGGCGAGCGGCGGCGTCCCGGGGTCCGGGGCGCCG
>NZ_JAALDX010000021.1 GCF_014145095.1 Dietzia sp. SLG310A2-38A2
TCGAGGCCGCCCCGCTCGCGGAGGCGCCCCCGGTCGTCGTCGCGGAGCCGCGTCAGCGACCGGCACGTCGACGCGCGACCAGGTCCACGACCGCCCCCGGGAGTGGCGATCGTTAGAGGTGTCGGGCCCGGTGGCGCGGTCGGTTTGACCTGCTGTGCCGCCGGGCCGTAACCTTGACAAGTCGCTCGTGGCGGCGCTATGTCGTCGCGCGAGAAGTCGCGGGCCGGGCCATCAAGGCCGCAGGACCGGCGATCCCGGCTGACGAGAGTCGGCCGGTCAGAGAGAACACCGCACAGTAGTTGTGGACGTCCCCGCGGCGGCCACACACCCGAGAAGCAAGGGGAAGCCCTCGATGTACGCGATCGTCAAGACCGGCGGCAAGCAGTACAAGGTCGCCGAAGGTGACCATGTCAAGGTCGAGAAGATCGAGGGTGAGGCCGGTACCTCCGTGTCCCTGTCCCCGATCCTCGTGGTCGACGGTTCGACCGTCACCTCCGCTGCCGACGCCCTGGCCAAGGTCTCCGTCTCCGGCGAGATCGTCGAGCAGACCAAGGGCCCGAAGATCCGGATCCACAAGTTCAAGAACAAGACCGGGTACCACAAGCGTCAGGGCCACCGTCAGAAGCTGACAGTGCTCAAGATCACCGGTATCAAGTAATCCACCACGGCCGCCAAGGCCACCAGCTCAGCGCCCTCGGGCGTCTTCCCTGAAGGAGGGGTTCGGACATGGCAAGTAAGAAGGGCGCATCCAGCACCCGTAACGGTCGTGACTCCAACGCGCAGCGTCTCGGCGTCAAGCGGTTCGGCGGCCAGGAAGTCAACGCCGGCGAGATCCTGATCCGCCAGCGTGGCACCAAGTTCCACCCGGGCGTGGGCGTCGGCCGTGGCGGCGACGACACGCTGTTCGCACTGGCCGCCGGTGCGGTCGAGTTCGGAACCAAGCGTGGCCGCAAGACCGTCAACATCGTGCCGGCCGGCGTCGAGGCCTGACCCGCCGACACTGACGCGATTCGCCCTCGGGGGCCGGGCGGGGTCTGATGACCCCACGCCCGGTCCCCGAGAGCATTTCCGCCACATCCGTTACGTCCCACCACCAACAGGAGGAGTCCGCATATGTCGAGATTCGTCGACCGCGTAGTGCTCCACCTCGCGGCGGGGGACGGCGGCCGTGGTTGCACGTCCGTGCACCGGGAGAAGTTCAAGCCGCTCGGCGGCCCCGACGGCGGCAACGGCGGGAGCGGCGGGGACGTGGTGCTGGTGGTCGACCCCCAGGTCCACACGCTGCTCGACTTCCATTTTCGGCCCCACGCGCGCGCCGGTAAGGGAGAGCCCGGGATGGGCGCCAACCGCAACGGCGCGCAGGGTGACGACCTCGTCCTGGCGGTGCCGCCCGGGACCGTCGTGCTGGACCAGAACGGTGAACTGCTGGCCGATCTGATCGGCGCCGGGACCCGCTTCGTGGCAGCCGAGGGCGGCAAGGGCGGGCTCGGTAACGCCGCGCTCGCCTCCAGGGCCCGCAAGGCCCCGGGGTTCGCCCTGCTCGGCGAGCCCGGCGAGGTCCGCGACCTGACCCTCGAGCTCAAGTCGATGGCCGACGTCGGCCTGGTCGGGTTCCCCTCGGCGGGCAAGTCCTCGCTCGTGTCGGTGCTGTCCGCGGCCAAGCCCAAGATCGCCGACTACCCGTTCACCACCCTGGTCCCCAACCTCGGGGTGGTCTCGGTGGGCGACGACACGTTCACCATCGCGGACGTGCCCGGCCTCATCCCGGGTGCCAGCGAGGGGCGTGGCCTGGGCCTGGACTTCCTACGCCACATCGAGCGCACGGCCGTCCTCGCCCACGTGGTGGACTGCGCGAGCCTCGAGTCCGACCGCGACCCCATCTCGGACGTCGACGCGCTCGAGGCGGAGCTCGCCGCCTACCAGCCGGAACTCGCCGACGCCGGTCTGGGGGACCTGGCCGACCGGCCGCGGGTCGTGGTGCTCAACAAGATCGACGTCCCGGACGCCGCCGACATGGCCGAGATGGTCACCGCCCACTTCGAGGCCAAGGGCTGGCCGGTCTACGCGATCTCCGCAGTCGCGCACAAGGGCCTGGACGAATTGCGATACGGGCTCTACGAGCTCATCAAGGCGCATCGCAAAGCGAACCCGCCGGCGGCGCCCGAGCGGATCGTCCTGCGGCCCAGGGCCGTCGACGTGGCCGAGTTCACCGTCCGGAAGGACCCGAACGAGGCCGGCGGTTACGTGGTCTCGGGATCCAAACCCGAGCGCTGGATCCGCCAGACCGACTTCGCCAACGACGAGGCCGTCGGCTTCCTCGCCGACCGCCTGGCCCGGCTGGGGGTCGAGGACGCGCTCATCAAGGCCGGCGCGCAGGCGGGCTGCACGGTCACCGTCGGCGACGTCTCCTTTGACTGGGAGCCACAGACCCCCGCCGGTGTGGACCTCATGCGCACGGGCCGCGGCACCGACATCCGGTTGGAGTCCGACGAGCGTGTGGGCGCCCACGAGCGCAAGTACCGCAAGCGTGTGCGCCGCGGACTGATCGACCCCGACGAGGAGATCCTGGAGTGACCGGTGAACCGGAGCTGCGGCGCCGGATCGGCACGGCCCGCCGGGTGGTGGTCAAGATCGGCTCCTCGGCCATCACGAGCTTCGGTGGCGGGATCCGCCGGCCGCAGCTCGACGCCCTGGCCGACGTCTGCCAGGCCCGCATGGCCGCGGGGTCCGACGTCTTCGTGGTCTCCTCCGGCGCGATCGGAGCTGGGATGTCCCCGCTGGGGATGACCACCCGCCCCGCCACTCTGTCCGCCAAGCAGGCGGCCGCCAGTGTGGGGCAGCTCGAGCTGGCACGGGCGTGGGGCGACTCGTTCTCCAGATACGAGCGCGTGGTGGGCCAGGTCCTGCTGACGGCGGGTGACATCGGTCGCCGGGAGAGCGCGGCCAACGCGCAGCGCACCCTGGACCGCCTCCGCACGCTCGGCGCGGTGCCGTTGGTCAACGAGAACGACACGGTGGCCACCAACGAGATCCGTTTCGGGGACAACGACCGCCTGGCCGCGCTGGTGGCCCACCTCATCAGTGCCGATGCGTTGGTCCTGCTCTCGGACGTGGACGCTCTATACGATTCCGACCCCCGTAAGGGTGACGCCACCGCGGTGACGATGGTGTCGGGCGCCGCCGACCTCGACGGGGTGGTGGCCGGGGCCGGCGGTGCGCTGGGGACCGGCGGGATGGCCTCCAAGCTCGCGGCCGCG
>NZ_JAALDX010000218.1 GCF_014145095.1 Dietzia sp. SLG310A2-38A2
TGGGGGGCGCGCGCTGGCACTGGCGCCGGCGCTGGCGCCCCCGCGACCGCTACCGCGGGTCAGCCGATCGTCAGTTGGCCGTTCGCCTCGGTCACCGGGACCACGTCGAGCGGCCGCGGGGCCGGCGCGAGGGTGTTGCTGCCGTCGGTGGCGTCGTACTCGGCGCCGTGGAGCGGACACCGCAGGTGCAGGTCGCGGACCACCTGGACGGTCCCACCCTGATGGGTGCAGCGGGCCGAGTAGGCGACGAACTGCCCTTGCGTGGGCTGCGCGACGATCACCGTCGCGTCCCCCGACTTGACCTGCTTGGCGGTCCCGACTGGCACGTCCGCGGCGGGGATCGTGGTGGCCTGCACCTCGGTCGTCTGCTGCACAGTGGACGGCGGCTGCGCGGGTTCGGTCATCCCGCACGCGGAGGCGATCCCCGGCAGCAGGATGATCCCGGGCAGGGCGGCCAGGACGGTGCGGCGCTGCGTGCACGGTCCGACGGTGACGGATGCGGCGGCGGGGTGCTCGGTCATACGGTCCATCGTATCGGGCGCCGACGGCGGACCTAGGCTGGCGACATGACCGTCCGCCGTCTCGAGCCCCACGCCACCACGATCTTCTCCGAGGTCACCCAACTCGCCGTGCGGTTCGAGGCCGTCAACCTGGGGCAGGGCTTCCCCGACACCGATGGCCCCGCGTCGATGATCGAGGCCGCCGTGCGTGCCATGCGCGAGGGCCACAACCAGTACCCACCCGGGACGGGGGTGTCCGAGCTCCGGCACGCGATCGTCGCCCACGAGACCGGGCACACGGGTCTGGTCCACGATCCGGACACCGAGGTCCTGGTGACGGTCGGCGCCACGGAGGCGATCGCCGGCGCGGTGGTGGGCCTGGTGGAGCCCGACGACGAGGTGGTGGTGATCGAGCCGTACTACGACTCCTACGCCGCCACCGTCGCGATGGCCGGGGCCACCAGGCGCGCGGCGAGGATGGTCCGCTCGTCCGGCCGCTTCCGCCTGGATGTGGACTCACTGCGGGCGGCGTTCTCCCCGCGGACGCGGGCCGTGCTGGTCAACTCGCCGCACAACCCCACCGGAGCGGTGCTGCCGCGGGAGGACCTCGAGCAGATCGCGGCGTTGTGCCACGAGTTCGATTCGATCGCGATCTCGGACGAGGTCTACGAACACCTGACCTACGACGACAACGAGCACATCTCGATCGCCACCCTGCCGGGGATGGCCGCGCGGACCCTGCGGATCTCGAGCGCCGGCAAGATGCTCAACTGCACCGGCTGGAAGATCGGATGGGTGACCGGGCCGGCCGAGCTGGTCGCGGGCGTCCGGGCAGCCAAGCAGTACATGAGCTACACCGCCGGCACGCCACTACAGCTGGCCGCCGCCCACGCCCTGGAGCACGAGGACGAGTGGATCCGGGCGCTGCGGGCGCAGATGCAGGACCAGCGGGATCAGTTGGTGGACATCCTCACCGGTGTCGGGTTCGACCTCGCCGTCACCCAGGGGACCTACTTCCTCACCGCGGACCCGCGCCCGCTCGGCGTCACCGACGCCGCGTCCTGGTGTCTTGGGCTGCCGGAACGGATCGGGGTGGCCGCGGTCCCGTTCGCGCCGTTCACCGACACCTACTCCGACGAGTGGTCGCACCTGGTGCGGTTCGCGTTCTGCAAACGGCCGGAGGTCCTGGCGGAGGCGGGTCGCAGGCTCCGCGCGCTCGCCAACTGAGGCAAAACGGAGCACGCTCCGGACCGACTCGCGCGAGCGTCTCGCAGGGCCTACGGTGGTTGCCTGGCGCGCCGGTCGGCGCGCCCGTGCGTCGACGAGGAGTACCCGAGTGTCCCACTACCGCAGCAACCCGCGCGACCTGGAGTTCGTCCTGTTCGAGGTGTTGGGGCTCGACGAGATCCTGGAGCGGGATGACACGGAGCTCGACGGCGAGACGGTACGCACCATGTTGCGGGAGGCCGCCGCCCTGGCGGAGGGGCCCGTGGCGGCCTCGTTCTCCGTCGCCGACCGGAACCCGCCGACGTTCGACCCCGAGACCCACGAAGTCACGCTCCCGCCGGAGTACGTGGCCTCGGTCCGCGCATGGCAGGACGGTGGGTGGGGTCTGGTCGGAGTGGATCCCGCGGTCGGCGGAGTCGCGGCGCCGCGCATGGTCACGTGGGCCATCACGGAGTTCCTCCTGGGGGCCAACCCGTCGATCTTCATGTACCTGTCCGGACCACTGTTCGCCGAGATCATGCACACCATCGGCAACGAGCAGCAGCAGAAGTGGGCCGCCCGGATCATCGACCGGAACCACGGCTCGTCGATGATGCTCACCGAGGCCGAGGTGGGCTCGGACGTCGGTGCCGTTCGCGCCAAGGCGATCGAGCAGCCCGACGGCACCTGGCACATCGAGGGCGCCAAGCGGTTCATCACCGGCGCCGACTCAGGCGACCTGTTCGAGAACATCTGGCACCAGGTGCTCGCCCGGCCCGAGGGCGCGGGCCCCGGCACCAAGGGCCTGAGCTACTTCCTGGTCCCCAAGTACCTGCCGGACCCCGAGACCGCGGCGCCCGGCGAGCGCAACGGCGTGTTCGTGACCGGGATCGAGAAGAAGATGGGGCTCACCGCCTCGGCGACGTGCGAAGTGTCCTTCGGGGCACACGGCCGGCCGGCCGTCGGCTTCCTCGCGGGGGACTCCCACCTGGGCATCAAGCAGATGTTCAAGACCATCGAGGCCGCGCGGATGATGGTGGGGACCAAGGCGATCTCCACCCTGTCCACGGGATACCTCAACGCGCTGGAGTTCGCGCGGGAGCGCGTGCAGGGCAACGACATGGCCGACGCCGGGAATCCCGATGCCGGGAAGGTCACCGTCATCCACCACCCGGACGTGCGCCGGTCACTGCTCACGCAGAAGGCGTACGCGGAGGGCCTGCGCGCGGTGTACCTCTACGCGGCCGCCCACCAGGACGTCGTGGCCGCGCAGGTCGTCTCGGGCGCCGGCCCGGAACTGGCGCACACCGTCAACGACCTGTTGCTCCCGATCGTCAAGGGCGTGGGGTCCGAGCGGTCCTATCAGTGCCTGGCGGAGTCGCTGCAGTGCTTCGGCGGCTCCGGGTACCTCAGGGACTACCCCCTCGAGCAGTACATCCGCGACGCCAAGATCGACTCCCTCTACGAGGGCACCACCGCCATCCAGGCGCAGGACTTCTTCTTCCGGAAGATCATCCGCGACGGCGGGACCGCGCTCGGCCACGTCGCCGCGCAGATCCACCGGACGGTCGACGAGGCCGGACCCGCCGAGCTCGAGTCCGTCCGCACCGCGGTGGCGGGCGCCCTGGCGGATGTCGAGTCCATGGTCGGGACCCTGACCGGACACCTCATGTCGGCCCAGGAGGATCCGGAGTCGCTGTACCTCATCGGGCTCGGCGCGGTGCCGCTGCTCATGGCGGTCGGCGACCTCCTGGTGGGGTGGATGCTGCTGCGCGAGGCGACGGTGGCCTCGGGCCGACTGCCCGACGCCACGGGTGACGACCACGACTTCTACACCGGCAAGGTCGTGGTGGCCGGCCACTTCGCGCGGACCCACCTGCCCCAGGTCGCCGCCGCCCGCGCCACCGTCGAGGCCCTGGAGCTGGACGTCATGCAGATGCCGGAGGCCGCCTTCTAGGCCGGCCCCGCCAGCTCGTCGCGAAGAGCGTTCCGCACACATCCGCCGAGAGCGGGGTGCGCGGAACGCTCTTCTCGATGGAGCTACGGGGACGGGGTGTCGCTCAGCGTCCGGTGGTGAGCACGATCTTGCCGACCGCCCCGCGGCCGTCCATGAGCTCGAGCGCCTCGGAGGCCTTGTCCAGCGGGAACTCCGCGCCGACGAGCGGGTCGAGCTTCCCGGCGGCCAGCAGCGGCTCCACCTCGGCCCACTGCTTCTGCAGGTATCCGGGGTTGCTCATCCAGTACTCGCCCCAGCCCACTCCCACGGCACTCTTGTTGCCCAGCAGCAGACGGTTGACCTTGACCGTGGGGATCTCGCCGCCGGTGAAGCCGATCACGAGGATCCGCCCCTCCTGGCCGAGGCAGCGGATGGAGTCGGTGAACCGGTCACCGCCCACGGGGTCCACGACGATGTCCACGCCCTTGCCGCCGGTGAGCTCCTTCACCGCGTCCTTGAACCCCTCCGGCGCGATGGCGTCGGACGCACCGGCCTTCAGTGCCAGGTCCCGCTTCTCCTCGGTGGAGGCGACCGCGATCACGCGGGCGCCGGACGCGACCGCGAACTGGGTGGCGGCGATCCCGATGCCGCCACCCGCGCCGTGCACGAGAACCGTCTCCCCGGGCTGGAGCCGGCCACGGTGGGCCAGCGCGAAGTGCACGGTCAGGACGTTCATGGGGACGGATGCACCCTGGGCGAAGGTCAGCGAATCGGGCAGCCGGAACACCTGGGAGGGGTCGGTGGAGACCACCTCGGCGAATCCGCCGAGGCCGGGGAAAGCGCACACGCGGTCGCCGGCGGCGAAACCCGAACCCTCGGGGGCGGAGCGGACCACGCCGGCCACCTCCGAGCCGGGCACGAAGGGCAGCGGAGGCGACATCTGGTACTTCCCGCGGCTCTGGAGCACCTCGGGGAAGGTCACCCCCGAGGCGTGGACGTCGATGAGGACCGCTCCCGGCTCCGGCTCGGGGAGGTCCACCACCTCGAGGGCGGCGGGTCCGTCATGGGATGAGATCTGGATGGCACGCATGGACCCATAGTGTCAGCCCGCTCACCCGCCTCGGGGGGACAGGGCCGACCGGATCACGGGTCGGTGGGCACGGGCTCACGGGTCGGTGGGTACCGGCGGGTTCGGATCGGCCGTCTCCGGGCGGCGACGGAACCTCCGGCGGCGCAGGAGGTGGAGGGCGAGTCCCACGGCCACCACGACCTGCCCCACCTGGAAGGCCAGCGCCATCACGATGAACTCCCGCCCGAACGTGGTGGGCAGGACCAGGAGCAACGCGCAGATGGCCAACAGTGCGACCGTGAGGATCTGGCCCCCGGCCAGAAACCGGCGCGGGTTGGTGACGAGGCGGCCGCGGGAGAGCAGCAGTATGGAGTTCAGCGCCACGAGCAGGCACACCGGCACCCCGATCTGAGCGGGGAACAGGAACAAGACCACGAACAGCGGGTGCGAGCTCAGGGTGACGGTCCCGGTGGCGAGGAACTGCGGGACGCTCCACAACGCGGTCAGTAGAGCGCAGGACACGGTGATCCACGAGCCGCCCACCAGGATCCGCACCCGACGAGGATAACCGTGCCGCACACGGAGCGGGGCCCCGCCCACCTCGTGGACGACTCACCCCCGCCGGGTCACCTGCGGTTCACTCCCTGGTCAGGGCCTCACCGATGGGGACCTGCCCGTCCGAGAACTCGATCGTGCGACCGACGGTGTCCGGCCTGCGCAGGACCGCCGCCGTGACGGCTGCCACGGCGTCCCGACTCGTGGCCCGGTCATCGCGCTTGTCGGCGCCCACGCCGATCGACTCCCCGCCGGCGTCGTCGGTGAGCATGCCCGGACCGAGGATCGTCCACTGCAGGTCCGAATCCCTGAGATGGGCATCCGCGGCGGCCTTGGCCTGCGCGTACGGGTAGAACGAATCGTCCTCGGGCACACCGTGGTCAGGGCCGGCCCCGTCGTAGGAGATCATGACGTAGCGCTCGACACCCTCCTGTACGGACGCGTCCATGGAGCGGATCGCCGCGTCGCGGTCGACCGCGTAGGTGCGGTCGGCGCTCCCGCCACCGGCGCCGGCCGCCCACACCACGGAGCCGCTGCCGCGCAGCACCTCCCGAAGTCCCTCCACGTCGAGTTCCTCGACATCCGCGACGACGGGCGTCGCACCCACCTCGCGGATGTCGTCGGCCTGGTCCGGATTCCGGATGACCGAGTTCACCTGGGCGCCCGCCTCCGACAGGATCCGGGCGGCACGGAGGGCGACCTTGCCGTGGCCGCCGATGATGGTCACAGGGCGTTCGATACTCATGGCCTCCGTTCTACTCCTCCGTCCCGCTCCGTGCGCCCGACCGGAGCGGCGGCGCATCACCCAGACCCGCACCCCGTCAACAGAGACGCAGCTCACGATTCGGGGGCGGCCGTGCCCGATCCGGTCACAACTCCACAACGACACGCCGCGCGCGCCCGTGTGGGTTCGCGTCGTGTCGGACCGGGCGTGCATCATGTGCACATAAGCCGGTGTTCACCGGTACACCCTCAGTTCTGCCTCGGAGTCACGCATGTCCTTGTCCCGGTCCGGGTCCCTCTCGCGCTCGGCGGCGCAGGTCCCCCTCGTCATCCTCGCCGGGCTACTCGCCCTCCTGCTCGTCGCCACCGGATGCACCATCCCGGTCCCCACGGGTTCGGCCGGGGAGACCACCCCGACCACCTCGACCGAGACGCAGGAGGCGCCGGTTCCGGCGACACTCCGGGTCACCCCGGCCGACGGTGCCACCGACGTCGCCGTGGTGGACGGCGTCCGGGCCCTCGTCGAGAACGGCTCCCTCACCGAGGTGGTCCTCACCAACGACGCCGGCAAGGAGATCGAGGGGGAGCTGTCGCGGGACGCATCCTCGTGGGAGCCGGCGGTCACCCTCGGTTACGGGCGCACCTACACCCTGGACGTCACCTACCGGGGCGCGACGGGCGGACCGAGGACCGACACGCGCACGTTCACCATGGCCAACCCTCAGGCCATTATCAGTCCCACCCTCGTCACCCCGGGCGGTGGCGCCCTGGAGTCCGGCCGCGAGTACGGCGTCGGCATCATCGTGGCCGCCCGGTTCGACCAGCCCGTGGCCGACCGCGCTGCCGTCGAGGAGCACATGACGGTCACCACCGAACCCTCCCTCGAGGGCAACTGGTTCTGGCTCGACGACGCCACCGCGCACTGGCGGCCGAGGGACTACTACGCCACCGGCACCCGGGTCCGGGTGGAGCTGGACACCGAGGGCAGGAACCTCGGAGGCGGCCAGTGGGGCGGGGAGGGCGCGGAGGTCGACTTCACCATCGGCGACCGACGGGTGGCGATCGCCGACGACGTCACCAAGACGGTCTCGGTGTTCCACAACCAGGAACTGGTCAAGACCATGCCCACGTCGATGGGCAAGGGCGGGTGGGCCACCTACAACGGCGTGAGCATGCATTTCTGGACCCAGCGGGGTGTCTACACGGTCCTCGACAAGGCCAGCACGGTGCTCATGGACTCGTCGACGTACGGCCTGCCGCTGGACGTCGGATACAAGGTGACCGTCGACCACGGGGTCCGTCTCACCAACGAGGGCATCTACTTCCACGCCCTCGCCTCGTCGATGTGGGCGCAGGGCAACACCAACGTCTCGCATGGATGCCTCAACCTCTCCCCGGATGACGCGTCCTGGTATTTCGACCAGGCCGTGGCCGGCGACGTCGTCGAGGTCCGCAACACCGGAGGCCCGGAACAGGGGATCTGGCAGAACGGCGACTGGGCTGTCCCGTGGAGCACCTGGCAGAAGGGTTCCGCCGACTGAGCGATCGGTCGACACCGTTGCCCGTCTCCCGGTCGGCACGCTAGTTTCGCGTGATGGAGCCCCGCTCACCTCGGACGCGACTGCCCGGAGTCTCGATCGGCCACTGGACGGATCCGTTGGCGTTGACGGGGTGCACGGTGGTACTGCTCCCCGAGGGGGCGGTGGCGTCGCGCGAGGTGCGCGGAGGCGCCCCGGCGACCCGCGATCTCGACGCACTCGCGCCTGACAAGGCCGTGACCTCCGTCGACGCGGTCCTCCTGACCGGCGGATCCGCGTTCGGCCTGGCCGCCGCCGAGGGGGTGATGCGGTTCCTCGAGGAGGCCGGGCGTGGCGTGCCCACTCCCGGCGGACGCGTCCCGATCGTCCCGACCCTGGCACTGTTCGACCTCGGGATCGGCGACCCGAAGGTCCGCCCGACGTCGGACGACGGATACTCCGCCGCGGCCGCGGCCACCGGCCCGCACGTCGAGGTGGGGCAGGTCGGTGCGGGCACCGGGGCGTTCACGTCACAGTGGCGCGGGGCGGAGAACATCCGTCCCGGCGGGATCCGGTACACGGAGAGCACCCTGGGCGACCTGGTCGTGGGCGCGCTGTGCGCGGTGAACGCCTACGGTGACATCGACCCGGGCGGCACCGCGGTGGACCTCGACAGCGTCGCGAACCTGGTGCCCCCGTTCGACTACTCCTCCGACCGGGTGCACACCACCATCGCAGTGGTGATGACCAACGCGAGACTGGACAAGACAGCGTGCTACGTCGTCGCCCAGGGCGCCCATGACGGGCTCTCCCGGTCGCTGACACCGCCGCACACCCGATACGACGGTGACGGTTTCGTCGCCGTGGCCACCGGCGAGATGGCCGCCGACGTCGACACCGTCCGCCTCATGGCGCTCGACGCCGTCTCCCGGGCCATACGGTCCGCCGGTCCCTGACACGCCCGGCGACCCGGCTCCCCGAACGGAGTCGACATTTCCGGCGATGGGCGGGACAATCAGAAGCCACCCCCCGGGCACCGGCCCGCGGGCGACCCCGACGAAAGCGCAGGAGCACCTCCAGTGAGCCGAGCCGATACACCGGCCCGATCTATCAGCCCCCTTCTCGGAAGGGGGAACACCGGATGAGCATCGCGCTCTCACTACTCGTCGGCGTCGTGGTGGTCCTGGCGATCACCGCACTCACGGGCTACTTCGTGGCCCAGGAATTCGCGTTCATGGCCGTCGACCGCTCCCGGATGGGAGCCGCGGCGGAGAAGGGCGACCCGGCCGCGGCGCGCGTCCTCGGCGTGACCAGACGCACGTCCTTCATGCTCTCGGGCGCCCAGCTCGGGATCACCGTCACCACCCTGGTCGTCGGGTACGTGGCCGAACCGCTCATCGGCCGCTCGATCGGCGAGCTCCTCGGCCTGGCCTCGGTGCCGCAGGGGGTCGGCGTGGTGGTCGGCACGGTCCTGGCACTGCTCTTCTCGACGGTCGTCCAGATGATCTTCGGCGAGTTGGTGCCCAAGAACCTGGCCATCGCCAAACCGGAGCCGGTCGCACGCTGGTTGGCCCGTTCCACCACGATCTACCTCGGACTGTTCGGCTGGCTCATCGGCCTGTTCGACAAGGCGTCCGAGGCGCTGCTCAAGGCCGTCGGCATCGAGCCGGTGCACGACAAGGAACACTCCGCCACCGCCCGCGACCTGGAGCACATCGTGGCTGAGTCCGGCGAGACCGGCGAATTGTCCGAGGAGCTCAGTCGACTGCTCGACAGGATGCTCGACTTCCCCGGGCAACCCGCCGAGCACGCCATGATCCCGCGGAGCCGCACCGACGTGGTGCGGGCGGAGGACACGGTCAACGAGGTCCTGTCCAAGATGGCCACCGGCCATACCCGTTATCCGGTCGTCGGCGACGATTCCGACGACGTGATCGGCATCGTGGACCTCCACGACCTGCTCTCGGTGTGTGACGACGACCAGGCCGATCTCACGGCGGTGTCCGCCCTGATGCGGGCGCCGATCATCGTGCCCACCTCACTGCCTCTACCGGAGGTGGCCAACCGCCTGAGTGCCGAGAAGTCGGAGATGGCCGTGGTGGTGGACGAATACGGCGGTTTCGCGGGTGTCGTGACGATGGAGGACATGGCAGAGGAGATCGTCGGCGAGATCGCGGACGAGCACGATCCCCAGCTCGCCGCCGGGACCCCGGTCAGCGAGGGGCTGGGGTGGCTCCTGTCCGGCGACACCCATCTCGACGAGGTGGAACGCCTGCTCGAGATCACCCTGCCCGAGGTGGACGCCGAGACGCTCGGCGGGCTCGTGATCGAGACCACCGGTGACCTGCCCGAACTGGGCGACCGCGTCGACATCCCCCTCCCCACCACGGACGTGTTGGAGGAGATCTCCGCCGACCGGGTCCTCCGGACCGAGGTGCGCCGGATCGAACGACGTGTCCCCGCCGAACTGCACGTCGTGGTCGAGGAGGCCGCGCGATGAACCCCACCACCTCCCTGCTCGCCGCCGAGGCCGGATCGGGCCTCATGAGCAACCCGCTCGTCGTGGTGCTCGCCACGATCCTGCTCATCGCGGCGTCCGCGTTCTTCGTGGCCGTCGAGTTCTCCCTGATCTCGGCGCGGCGTCACCGCCTCGAGGACGCGGCAGCGTCGAGCGCCTCCGCCCGGGCCGCCCTGCGCAACGCGTCCGAGCTCACACTTCTGCTGGCGGGTTCCCAGCTCGGGATCACGCTGTGCGCGCTGGCGCTCGGCTCCGTCACCAAGCCCGCCGTCCACCACTGGCTCACCCCGGTGTTCGCCGGCTGGGGCCTGCCCTACTGGACGGCGGACGTCATCGCGTTCGTCCTCGCCCTGCTCATCGTCACCTTCCTGCACCTCGTGGTGGGCGAGATGGCTCCCAAGTCGTGGTCCATCACGCACCCCGAGTACTCGGCCACGCTGTTGGCGATCCCGATGCGGGGCTTCCTCTGGCTCACCCGGCCCCTGCTGGTGACACTCAACACCATGGCCAACCGGATCCTCCACCGTCTCGGTGTGGAGACCCGCGACGAGGTGGCCTCCGGGCAGGACGCCGACTCCCTGCGGGAGCTGGTGCGCCACTCCGGTGAGGCCGGCACGCTCGACGACACCCACCACCGGCAGCTGCTCAACGCACTGGAGCTGCAGGAACTGACCGTGGGTGACCTGTTGGGCGAGCGCGGCGTGGACACGCCCGCCGCCCCGGACGAGATGTCGTCGGTCAGCGTGGACGCCTCGCCGGAGGAGATCCGCGAGACGGCACGCCGGACCGGCCACCTGCGTCTGCTCGTGATCGAGGGCGACACCGCGGTGGGTGTGGTGCACGCGCGGGACGCGATCAACATCCAGTCGGCGGCCACGGCGCGGGAGCTCATGCGGCCGAGCCTGTCCCTCGAGCACGACCTCTCGGTGGCCGAGGCGTTCCGCAGGATGCGTGAGGCGCGGGCACACCTCGTCGTCGTCGAAAAATCGGGTGGCCACCCCGGCACCCACGTCTCCGAGGTCAGGGGCGTCCTCACGCTGGACGACGTGGTGCGGCGACTCCTTCCGGTGACCTCCGTCTAGGCCGCGGGTCGGGACGGGGTCAGAACAGACCGATCACCCTGAGCAGGCCCCACAGCGCCAGCCCGGCCATGCCGATCAACACCAGCAGCATCAGCCCCACCGCGCCGACCGCCCGCAGCAGGTAGCTGCGGGCGCCGGTGTCCACGCGCCTGCCCTCGGCGATGGTCCGGTCCACCAGGCGCAGGTTCTTGGATGTGGCCTTGTGCGCGACGTCCGCCACGTCACCCACGAAGGGGATCACGCCGAGCACCGCGTCGACCAGGTAGTTCCAACCCATGCGGAACAGGATGTGGACCGGAACCCGGTTGCGGATCGCCTCGGCCAGCACCGCGGCGGCGACCACGGTCCCCAGCGCGTCACCCACGACGGGCACCAGGCCGATCACCGGGTCCAGCCCCACGCGGTACCTGGTGCCCGGTATGCGCACCAGGTCGTCCATGACGCGCGCGAGGCCGGAGGTCACGGGGGACGAACCGGTCCGCACCACAGAACCGGTCCGCACCACATCGGGCGCGGGCCGCCTCGCCGCCACGGGCTCGGTCACCGGGTACCTCACCGGGTCGGGTCGACTGCTGGTCATGGGGG
This sequence comes from Dietzia sp. SLG310A2-38A2, assembly GCF_014145095.1. Taxonomy (GTDB): domain Bacteria; phylum Actinomycetota; class Actinomycetes; order Mycobacteriales; family Mycobacteriaceae; genus Dietzia. Next base: position 11,692 of record NZ_JAALDX010000218.1, read on the forward strand.
CCGAGCCTACGGGGATGGGGGCGCCTCGCCACCGCGGCCCGGAGGCTGCCCGGGAGGCGACTCCGATCGTGTTCGGGCCGGCTGGGAGTTCCGTCCGTGTCGGGTGGACATCCGTCCTGTCCGGTGCGGTGGGGCGGGGTTTCTGGTTTCGTGGAGTGATGACGCCCACGACACCGCGCCGCCAGTACCCCAGCAGCGCTGGCCGCCGACCCCGACCCGTCGCCGGACTCGTCGCGG
>NZ_JAALDX010000219.1 GCF_014145095.1 Dietzia sp. SLG310A2-38A2
GTGTGGCGGTCGCGCTCGCGGTGGGGTTCGACCCCGGCGGCGACACCCACCAGTACGTCGAATCCCGCTCGTGGATCCCCGCCTTCGGCGCCACCTACACGCTCGGGCTCGACGGGATCGCGCTGGTGTTGGTCCTGCTCACGGCCGCCCTCATGCCGCTGCTCCTGCTGGCCGGGTGGCACGACGTCCCCGCGTCCGACAGCCGCCGCGCGCAGGCGTATCCGGCGCTGATGCTGGCCACGCAGGGGTTGGCGCTGGTGGCGTTCACCAGCCTGGACGTGCTGCTGTTCTACGTCGCGTTCGAGGCCATGCTCATCCCGCTGTACTTCCTCATCGGCGGATTCGGCCGCAGCGATTCCAGCGGGGCCGACCGGGCGGCGGCGGCCGTGCGGTTCCTCATCTACAACCTGCTCGGCGGGCTGGTCATGCTCGTCGCGGTGATCGGGCTGTACGTGCTCACCGCCCGCGCCGGAATCGGGCCCGGCGACAGTGGGACGTTCGACTACCGCCTCATCACCGAGGCCGTGGCGGACGGTCGGCTCGAGATCCCGCCCGGCGTGGCGTTGCTGATGTTCGCCGCCTTCACCCTGGCCTTCGCGATCAAGGCGCCGCTGTGGCCGTTCCACACCTGGCTGCCCGGCGCGGCCGTGGCCGCGACCCCCGCCTCCGCGGTGCTGATGATGGCGGTCGTGGACAAGGTCGGCACGTTCGCGATGCTGCGCTACAGCCTGCCGCTGTTCCCGGACGCCGCGGCCACAGCGGCGCCGGTGCTCATCACGCTGGCGGTGATCAGCATCGTCTACGGCGGCGTGATGGCCATCGCCCAGACCGACCTGCTCCGGTTGATCGCCTACGCCTCCATCTCCCACTTCGGGTTCATCGTCCTGGGCATCTTCGCCAGGACGGAGCAGTCCGCGGCGGGGTCGGCGCTCTACATGGTCAACCACGGCGTCGCCACTGCCGCGCTGTTCCTGGTGACCGGGTTCCTCGTGCGCCGGCACCGCATCCGCGAGATCGGCTACTACGGCGGTGTTCAGCAGGTCGCGCCCGTGCTGGCCGGGACGTTCCTCATCGCCGGCCTGGCCACGCTCTCGCTGCCCGGGCTGGCCCCGTTCGTCAGCGAGTTCCTGGTGTTCGTCGGGACCTTCGGCCCGTACCCGGTGGCCGCCGTGCTCGCCACGAGCACCTTCGTCCTGGCGGCGATCTACATCCTGTGGACCTACCAGCGCGTGATGGGCGGACCCCCGGCACCCGGACTGGCGCGGACACCGGATCTCGACGCCCGGGAACTCGTGGTGGTGATCCCGCTGGTGGTGGCGCTGATCGTGCTGGGCCTCTACCCGCAGCCCGCGTTGGACGTGATCGAACCGGCGGTCGCCCACACCGTCGCCCTGCTGGGAGGAGTCCGATGACCCCGGACATCGCGTACGGATCGCTCGCGCCACTACTCGTGGTGTTCGGCGCGGGGATCGCCAGCGTGTTGGTCGAGGCGTTCGTGCCCGCCCGGCGCCGCTACGGCACGCAGATGGTGGTCTACCTGGGCGGTCTCGCCACCGCGCTCATCTCGGTGGTCCTCCTGGCCGGGACCCGGATCGTCACGGCCGAGGGGGCGGTCGCGGTCGACGGACCCGCGCTGTTCCTGCAGGGCGTCACGGTGGTCGTGGCCATCGGCGCCGGGTTACTGATCGGTGAACGCACCGTCATCCCCTCCGCCTCCCGCAGGAAGGTGCTCGCGGGCTTCGCTCCCCAGGCCGCCGTGGCCCCCGGCGGCTCGGGCGAACGCGACGCCGAGCGCGCCGGATTCACCCAGACCGAGGTCTTCCCGCTCGCCCTGTTCGCCACGGGCGGCCTCATGCTGTTCCCCGCGGCGAACGACCTGATCACGCTGTTCATCGCGCTGGAGGTGCTCTCCCTGCCGCTGTACGTGCTGTGCGGGATGGCCCGCCGGCGACGGCTGCTCTCGCAGGAGGCCGCGGTCAAGTACTTCCTCCTGGGCGCGTTCTCCTCGGCGTTCTTCGTCTACGGCGTCGCGCTGGTGTACGGCTACGCCGGGACCGTGGACTTCCGTGGGATCGCCGACGTGGTGGAGGCCGAGGGCGCCAGCTCGCTGATCCTCATCGGCGTGGCCATGATGTCGGTGGGTCTGCTGTTCAAGGTCGGCGCCGTGCCGTTCCACACCTGGACGCCCGACGTCTACCAGGGCGCGCCCACCGCGATCACCGCGTTCATGGCCGCCGGCACCAAGGTCGCCGCGTTCGGCGCGATCCTGCGCTTCTTCCACACCGCGGTGCCCGGGCTCGAGGCGGGCTGGGCGCCCGTGTTGTGGGTGATCGCAGCGCTGACGATGATCGTCGGCACGATCGTGGGCGTCGCGCAGAACGACGTCAAGCGGCTCCTGGCCTACTCCTCCATCGCCCACGCCGGGTTCCTGCTCACCGCGGTGATCGCGGTCCAGTCCGCCGGGGCGACCGCGATGCTGTTCTACCTCGCGGCGTACGCCACCAGTACGGTGGGCGTGTTCGCGGTGGCCGGCCTGGTACGGGACGCAGATGGTGCCGAAATCAGCGACCTGCGGGCCTGGTCCGGACTCGGTCGGCGGCAGCCGCTGGTGGCGGGCGCGTTCGCGGTGCTGCTGCTGGCCCTGGCGGGGATCCCGCTGACCAGTGGGTTCATCGCCAAGTTCGCGGTGTTCTCAGCGGCCGTGGCCGGGGGCGCGGTGGGACTGGTGGTGATCGGCGTGCTCACCAGCGCGATCGCGGCGTCGTTCTACGTGCGCGTGATCGTGGTGATGTTCTTCCGCGACGCCGATGCCGGGGGCTCGGACGTGCGTGGCTCGGGCGTGGGCGGCTCGGGCGTGGCGTTCGCCCGCCAACCGGTGACCCTGGCCGTGGTCGCGATCGCCGCGGTGCTCACGCTGGCGCTGGGGATCGCCCCGCAGCCGCTCCTCGATCTCGCAGAGGCCGCCTCCACGTTCGCCTGGTGAGCCTCAGTCCTCGTCGAGAAGAGCGTTCCGCCCGCATCTGCCGAGAGCACGTGTGCGGAACGCTCTTCTCGATGGGGTAGGTCAGTCCATGCCCAGCGGGGTGGCGTCGAACTCCCCGGACAACGCCGAGACCGACCGGGCCAGCCGCAGGTCCCGCCGGGTCACGCCGTCGACGTCGTGGCTGCGCAGGTCCAGGGTCACCTCGTCGTAACTCCACAGCAGATCCGGGTGGTGATCCTGCGAGTTGGCGGCCTGCCCGATCGCGGCGACCAGATTGATCGCGGCCTGCGGGGTCTCGCACACTGCGGTGTAGGTCAGCGAGCCCTCGGAGAAGGCCCAGCCGGGCAGGTCGGCGAGGCCTTCGGCGATCTGCTCCTCGGTCAGGCGGGTCCGGTCGTCGGCGTCGGGGCGTGCGTTGTCGGCGTCTGCGCTCATGCCGCCCAGTCTGGCACCTCTCGTCGTACCAGGCACGTCCCGCCACGTCCGACCGCCCCGGGCGCGCGGCCTACCCTGAGGGCGTGGACTCCCCCGCCAGCAACCCTCCCCGCGGCGCCGGCCGATATGCCCCCAGCCCGTCGGGTGACCTGCACCTGGGCAACCTGCGCACCGCCGTGGTGGCGTGGGTG
>NZ_JAALDX010000220.1 GCF_014145095.1 Dietzia sp. SLG310A2-38A2
TGAGCCGGCTCAGCGTGGTCGACACGCGCGACCGGAAGCGGCCGTCGGAGTTCACCAGCATGTCGTTCGACTTGGCGGCGGTCGCCTGGATGGAGGAGAGCAGCACGGTCACCGCCGCGGCCTTGGAGTCGAAGTAGAAGTAGAACGCCGAGCGGGTGATGCCGGCCGCGTCGGTGAGGTCGGCCACCGAGATGTCGTCGAGCTGGGTGGTGCGCAGCTGCCGGTCGAGCTCGGCCAGCAGCGCCTCGCGTCGCCGGTCGCCCCGGGGAGAGCCGTTGGTGCCCTCGCCGGAGGTGCCGTTCCCGCTCACGCGTGCGCCGCCGTCCGGATCATCCCGCCGGAGCGTGCCGCGCGCTCGCGGCCCGCCGGGATCTCGCGGGTCCGCAGGTCGTGCTCGTAGAGGAAGTAGTCCACCTGCTGTTGGTGCCGCGGGGTGTCGAGCATGTGCCCGATGTACTTCTTTTCGTCCGCCACGATGACCTGCTCCATCTCCGCCCGGTCCGGCGTCCGGTACAGGCCGGCCGCCCACGCGGCCGCCAGCCGGGCCTGGGCCTCGACGAACGGGAACAGCGTGGGCGTGGACTGGGCGAAGCCGACCATCACGAGGTCGTCGATGCCCGGGGAGAACATCCGCTTGTAGAGCGGCACGTGGTTGTGGGCGTCGGCGCTGAGGAACTCGGCGTCGAAGAAGGGGAACGAGGTGTTGTAGCCGGTGGCCTGGATGACCACGTCGAACTCCTGCGCCGTGCCGTCCTCGAAGTGCACGGTCCGACCCTCGAACCGGGCGATGTCGCCCTTGGCCGTGAGGTCCCCCGAGCCGAGCCGCAGCGGCAACTCGACGGACTGGGTGGGGTGGGCCTCGAAGAACTTGTGGTTGGGCTTAGGTAGCCCGTAGGACTCCGGCCGACCCGCGGACATCGGTTGCATGGCCTGGATGGCCTTGCGCTGCCACGAGTAGGGCAGGAACGGGAAGGTGGCGAAGTACTTGTCGGCCGGTTTGCCGGCGATGTACTTCGGGACGATCCACGCGCCCGACCGGGTGGAGATGACCACCTCGTTCCGCATCACCTTGGAGGACAGCTCGACCGCGATGTCGGCGGCGCTGTTGCCCAGGCCCACCACGAGGATGCGCTTGTCCAGCAGCTCGAGCGGGTCCCACGGGTCGACGTAGGCGTGCGAGTGGATCATCTCGCCGGTGAACTCGCCCGGGAAGTCGCCGAACCGCGGGTCCCAGTGGTGTCCGTTGCCCACCACCAGGGCGTCGAAGCGGCGGGTGCCGGTGCGTTCGGTGGTCAACTCCCAGCCGCCGCCCTCGAGCCGCTCGGCGTGCAGGACCCGGTTCTCGAACTCGATGCGGCGCAGCAGGTCGAAGGCCTCGGCGTAGTCGTCGAGGTACTGCTTGATCTGCGAGTGGTGCGGGAAGTCCGGGAACTCCTCGGGCATGGGGAAGTCCCGGAAGCTCAGCTGGTGCTTGGAGGTGTCGATGTGCAGCGACCGGTACGCGCTCGAGCTCCCGTTGGGATTGTCGAACGCCCAGTTCCCGCCGATCCGGTCGGAGGCCTCGAAGCCCACCGCCTCGATGCCGTAGTCGTCGAGCATCTTGAGGGTGGTGAGACCGCTGATGCCCGCGCCGATGACGGCGACAGTGGGGGTGGGTGTCATGGAAACCTCTTCGGGCCGGGGACCGTCGCGCCGGAAAGCTATGGCGCGAATCACATTGCGGTCCTAGATTATGGCCAGGGATTGACGGGCGTCAACAGCGTCCCGCACGCGCTGACGGGGCACCCCGCCCCGGGCCCCATCCCGGACGGAGGCGGAAATGGCAGACGACACGACCGGTAGTCGGCACGCGGTGGTGGTCGGGGGCGCATCCGGGATCGGATGGGCCACGGTGCGGCAGCTCGCCTCCGACGGGTGGCGGGTGACGGTGGCCGACGTCAACGGCGGCCTCGCCGAGGCGCGCGCGGCTGAGTTGGCCGGCCCGGCCGACGCGGAGGCCCGGGGCCACGAGCACAGGGTCGTCGACGTGGTGGATGAATCGTCGGTGGAGGCGCTGTTCTCCGGCAACACTCCCGATCTGGTCGTCACCACGGCCGGGGTGAGCACGCTCGGGCTGGTCACCGACCACGACACCGCGGAGTTCAGGCGGGTGGTGGACGTGTGTCTCACCGGCACGTTCCTCGTGCTCAAGCACGCCGGTCGGGTCGTCGTCGAGGGCGGTTCGATCGTCGCCATCGCCTCGCTCAACGCGCGGCAGCCCGGCCGGGGGATGGCCGCGTACTGCGCCGCCAAGGCGGGTCTGGTGATGCTCGCGCAGGTGGCCGCGCTCGAGCTCGGGGAGCGTGGGATCCGCGTGAACACGGTCTCGCCCGGGTTCCTCGTCACCCCGCTCACCGAACCGGTCCTCCAGATCCCCGGGCTCGCCGAGGAGTACGCCGAGAACGCGGCGGTCCCGCACCGGGGCACCGCTGAGGACGTCGCCCGGGCGGTGCTCTACCTCGCCGACTCGCCCTGGATGACGGGGGAGGACCTGGCCGTCGACGGCGGCGCCCAGTTGCGCCGCTATCCGGATGTGCTCGGCCTGGCGACCAAGGCGTTCTCGTGAGGCCGGGCTGCGGCCGCGCGAGAAACGGACACCGGGGTGCGGGCCGCGGGAGAAGTCGCCCCGGTGCCCCGGGATTCACCGGGCGATCCGCGATCGTCACCGGAGGCGGCTCGGGGATCGGTGCCGCACTGG
>NZ_JAALDX010000221.1 GCF_014145095.1 Dietzia sp. SLG310A2-38A2
GCCCGCCGAACGCGGGCGGATCGCCGAGGCGTTGATGTCCGGCGACCCCCCGGCCGACGCGGTGCTGGGGGCGATCGAGAGGGGCGAGACCTCCATGGCGCGGGTCCGCGAGGCGCTGAGGTCGGCGGTGGCCGGTGAGTCCTCGCCCCCGGGGGAGCCGGCCGAAGTGGTCGACTTCGTCAGGTCCGTCACCGAGATCCCCGACTGGCTGGACCCCGACCTCGCCGACCACGGTGCCCGGGTCTGCCTTCGCGCCGGGCTGACCGGACAGGATGTGCTCGGTGATCTCGCTCTACTCGGCGGCTACCGGCCGGCGGCCACGACCGAGGTCCTCACCTCGACCGGCCGTCTGACCGGGGAGGGGACATCCACCCGCGTTGCCGAGACCATGGCCTGGTGGCACGCGGTCGCGGCCCCCGGCGGCTGGCGCCCGGGAAGTGCGGGCTGGGAGATGACCGTGCACGTGCGGCTCATGCACGCCCGGGTCAACCGCGTGATGCTCGCCGAGGGGTGGGACACCTCGGCCAAGGGGCTGCCGATCAACCAGGCGGACATGGCCGCCACCAGCGGGCTGTTCTCGGCGACCTTCCTGCTGGGCACGTTCGTGCTGGGAATCCCGCACTCACCCGCCGACGGGCGGGCCGTCATGCACCTGTGGCGCTGGATCGGTCACGTGATGGGCGTGGACTCCGACTTCCTCCACGACCGCCCGCGTCGAGGCTTGCGGGACATGTACCACTTCCTGCGCACCTCCCCGCCGCCCGACGCCAACTCGGCGGTCCTCGCCGAGGCGCTGCTGGAGTCCTACGGACTGACCGACTTCCCCCGGTTCGCCCCGGCGCGCCGCCGGCTCGACGTGGCCAGACACCGCAGCACCGCGACCTACCTCAACGGCCCGGCGGGGATGCGCGAGCTCGGTCAACGGCCCGCGCTGCCGTGGTACCCCGCACTGCTGATCCCGGTGAACCTCGTGACCCACGCAGTGGCCGCGATGTCCCCGACGGTGCGCGGCGCGCTCGAGCGCCGCGGCTACGACAGGATCCGTCGCCAGATCGTCCGCTACTCGCGCCGAACCGTGGAGCCCCTGGCCTAGCTGGACCGACCCGAGAGGTCGGTGCTGTTCCACCCCGGGAGGTCGGTCGAGCGGTCAGGGGACAGGAGCACGGTCTGCGCGAGGTCGCCGAACCTCGCCGCGGCCGAGGGGTGGAAGCCCGTGCCCTGCCCGCCGTCCAGCACCACCGCGAGCGCGGCGTGGACCCGGATCCGGGCCGTCGCGTCATCCACGGTCGTTTCCGCGGGCGCCGCGTCGCGGACCAACCCGGCCCAGCGTTCGAGCTGTCGCAGCTGGGACCGGCGGATCCGCCGCCTGTCATCGGGGTCCAGGGTGCCGAGTTCGGAGTGGTAGAGCATGAGCTCGGGTCCGTGGGAGAAGGCGATGGAGACGTACTGGTCGAGCAGGTCGA
>NZ_JAALDX010000222.1 GCF_014145095.1 Dietzia sp. SLG310A2-38A2
TCCGCCGTGAAGCTCCGTGACGGCGCTCGCTGGAGCCGCGCCCTGCTGACGACCGCCGCGAGCTTCTCCCTTGTAGCCGTGCTGTACGACCCGACGTTGTGGTCGGCGTGGGTGCTGCTCATCGCCAACGCCGTGGCACTGGTCCTCACCTACGACGACCACGCGCTGGACTACCTGGAGGCCCAGCCGGAACGACTGGTGTCGGTGGGACGCCACTGAGGTTCTCGCTTCTCGACGAGCGGGCACGCGGCGGGCTCGGCGGGCTCGGCAGGCGGCAGCTTGGCGGACTCGGCGCTCGGCGGGCGGCAGCTTGTCGGACTCGACGCTCGGCGGGCTCCAGATCCGCCGAGGGGTCGATGCCGCTCACGTTCTCCCAGGTCGCTTTTTCCGGGGTTGTGCGTTCTCGACCACTCGGCGGAGGTGAGGTGCCCACGGCGAGGTCGAGGGGTCGACTCAGCTCAGCGCGGCTCGCAATTGGGCGGCGAGCTCATGGGGCCGGCGGTAGAAGAGCGTCGCCGTCACGGTGATGACCGTCCAGCCGGCCGCGCGCAAGCGGTTCAATCGGCGGACGTCGTTTCCGTGTTGCGCGGCGTCGCGGTGGCCGGCGCCGTCGTACTCCACCGCGACCTTGTGTTCCGGGAAGGCGAAGTCCAGACGGTACGGCAACCCCGGAGTGCGGTACTGGACTCGGAACCCGGTCAGCCCGAGATCGATCAGGAACAGCCGCAGGCGCGTCTCCATGGGCGATTCGGTCATCGGCTCCACCATCGCGCAACGCTCGAGAGCGATTCTGCGGCCCCGCAGCCCCGGATGCCTGGCGAGCAGCGTCGGCAGCGAATGCCTGACGTCGTAGCCCGGGCCCATCCGCGAGGCGCCGTCCAGTGCGATCACCGCCTCGGACTTCCCCGTATGCCTGGCCAGGTCGAACAGTGCCCATTCCGGGCTTGCGAGACGAAGGGGGGCGCCGTCAGCGTCGAGGATGGTCTCCACCTGGTCCTCCGGGATCTCGTACCGGCGCGCGACGATCCCCTCCCGCCGCACCCGCTTCCGGCCGACAGCTAAGTCGATCGAGTACTCGGCCGGAACCCACGGATGGCCGTGGATCGCTGCAGCCACCCACCCGGTGGCCACCGCACCCGGGCAGGCCAGCGTTGCCGCAGCCAACCGCGTGACCGGCGTGATGACAGTGGTCGCCGGTTCCCATATGCCGTGGTGGGCTCTGCGATATCCGTTTGTGACCCGGTGCGTTCCGTGGGCCGCCAACAGATCGCCGCGACGTCGCGGGCCGTTCGGTGGTGATGCCATGCGGAGACTGTCGCGTATCGCGAGCGGTCCCGGCCCCGGCGAGCAGCCCGTTCGGCGCCGCGGTGTGGAGACGCAGCACGCTTGTGGAAAGGGGGCGCTGGTGCGGTCCGCCGAGGCGAAGGCTCGTGCGACGAGACGACCGCCCGTAGGCCGAGGCGATCACCAGTGCATCAGGGGCAGTAGCCTCGGGCGCCCCGACGCCTTTCGTCGAGAGGGCACTCCCGCTCACATTCTCCGTGGTCGAGTGAGACCAATTCCGACATTTAAGACCACTCGCCGCACTCCCGTGTCACGGGGCAGATCCATGCGACGGCGCGGGACGCCACCACGAGGCGCATTGGCTGAACCTCGTGGCCGGCCGCGCCCCCGGCCCTCGCCGCCCTGTCACTCCTCGCACAGACAGAACGGATGCCCGACCGGGTCGAGGTACACCACGAAGCGCCCATCGGGGCTGGGCTGATGCTCATGCCGTCGCGCACCGGCGGCGAGGACGGCCGGCTCGGAGTCGGCGATCGATTCCACGTAGAAGTCCAGGTGCAGTTGCGGCGGGACCGGACCGTCGGGCCAGGTCGGCGAGCGGAAGTCGGGGACGGTCTGGAACCCCAGCGCGACCGCCTCCGACTCCCCCTTCGGCGGCAGGACGTCCACCCAGTCCGGGTACGCGGGGTCCGATCGGACTCGCCATCCGAGCATCGCGGCGTAGAAGTCGGCGAGCTCTCTAGCGTCAGGGCAGTCGAGGGCGACGACCACACGCCGCGTAGAGATCCGGGACATGCGGTCACGCTATCGACCAAGACATCCGTTCCTCAAGACCCCGCCTGCCCTACCCGCGCCAGCACACCCGCGGGCACGCTGGGGGAAACCCGTGCAAAAGTGGGGCATGGCCAACTCCCTCCCGTCAGACCCGGATCCCAGCGACTCCCCCGACCTCGATGCCGGCGGTTCGCCCACGGGGCCGCAGACGCCGGACTCGGATTCCACGTCGCTGGCCTCCGACAGTGCACACACCGGGCAGAGCCCGACCAAGTCCGGGTCCCGCATCGGGATCTATCTGCTGTTGGGGATCATCGTGCTGGTGGTCCTGGTCATGGCAGTGGGCCTCGTGGGACGACTTTTCGGCCTGGGCTGACTGGCTCCGGTCAGCGCCGTGCAGCTCACCCGCCGGCGCTGACCGCCTGTTCGTGACCGGCCTGGCCGTCATCCGCTTGCCGCGTGAGATCAGCGGTGGCCGAGGTGCCCCGCAGGGTGACGGCGGTCCAGAGGGCGGCGACCACCATGATGATCGACCCGAGCACGCCCACCGTGGTCAGCGCGTCGGTGAACGCCGCCTGAGCTGCGGTGATCAGCACCTCCGCGGCCGCGGCCGGGAACTGATCGGCAACGGTGAACGCCTCGGCGATGGTCGCACTCGCCCGCTCCAGCTGCGCCGGCGACGCCACGGCGGCGGCCCCGGAGTCGTCCAGCAACTGACTGCGGTATACCGCGGCCAGCACCGACCCCAGGATCGCGGTCCCCAGGGCAGTACCGAGTTCATAGGCCGTCTCCGAGATCGCGGCCGCCCGACCGGCGCGGGCGGGCGGGGCCGAACTCATGATGATGTCGTTGGTCAGCGTCATGCCCACGCCGCCGCCGAGGGACACCAGACTCAGCGCCACGATCACCGGGACCGGTCCGGAGTCGGGGGTCAGACCCAGCATGAGCCCGAAGCCGACCGCCGCCACCAACAGTCCGACCGTCACCAGCACCGCAGCGCTGACGCGTTTGACCAGGGCGGCGGCCAGGAACGCCGCCGCCGCGGAGACGGCCATCGCCGGCAGGAGCCACAGTCCCGCCCGCATCGGGGAGAGTCCCACGACCAGCTGCAGGTACTGGGTCAGGGCCCAGAGCGCGCCGATCAGGGCGAAGATCGACAACAGATCGGCCACCACCGCGCCCCGGAACGCCCGCGCACGGAACAAGTCCACGTCCAGCAGCGGGTTCGCGAGCCGCAGCTGGCGGCGCACGAAGACCGCGCCCACGGCCAGCCCCACCGCCACACACAGCACACCGGTGACCGTGCCCTCCCCGGCGACGAGGGTCTTGAGCCCGTAGACGGCGCTGAGCATGGCCACCAGCGACATGGCCGCACTGACAAGATCAAGCGACCCGGGCGCGGGATCGCGGCTCTCGGTGAGCAGCACCGGGCCGAGCACCAGGAGCACCACCATCACCGGGATGTTGATCAGGAACGCCGACCCCCACCAGAAGTGCTCGAGCATCCACCCGCCCACGACCGGTCCGGCCGCCGCCCCGAGCGTCCCCGCCATGGACCACACGGCAATGGCGAAGCGTCGCTGCGCGCGGTCGATGAACATGGCGCGGATCAGCGACAGCGTGGACGGCATGATGGTGGCCCCCGCCAGCCCCAGGAGCGCGCGGGCGACGATCAGCTGTTCGGAGCTGGTGGCAAAGGCGCCCGCCACGGAGGCGGCGGTGAACAGTACCGCCCCGATGAGCAGCAACCTCTTCTTGCCGATCCTGTCGCCGACCGCTCCCATGGTCACCAGTAGGCCGGCGATCATGAACGAGTAGATGTCCATGATCCAGAGCTGCTGGGTGGCCGACGGTGACAGGTCGGCGGCGATCCCCGGCATCGCGAAGATCAGGACGGTGGCGTCGATCGCCAGCAGCAGCATCGGCAGGGCGAGCACGCCCAGCGCCGCCCACGTCCGGGCGGTGGCGCGCGGCGTGGCGGTGGCGTTCGGCGGAGCCTGTGCGGCAGTCATGCG
>NZ_JAALDX010000223.1 GCF_014145095.1 Dietzia sp. SLG310A2-38A2
TGAGTTCTCAAACAACACCACCACACCGTCGCCATGTGGCACCATGGCCACATACCTTCGGGGGAAGTCGCTGCTCTCCATCGGAGGCAGCTCGCCTACTCTAGCGGACCGAAGCTGACCGGTCAAGCCGGTCGTTCGGCCCCCTTTCGCGAAGCCACCGCCCGAAACCAGGACTCGAACCTCTCGGCTCGACCCCCGCTCCCTGGCGGCTCCGATAAAGTTACACGCGCCCCAACAGAACACCAAATCGCCTGGTCACCGCCGTCTGTTGTCTCGCTGCTGATCCACCACCTCAGCACGTCGGTGGTCACTGTCGCCTGCCCTCCCTCACGCATCTCTGACCGCATGCGCGCCGTCGGTTGCCTGCCCCGAACTCCGGACCCGGCCTGGTGGCCGGCCAGATTCGACCGATCGACCTCTCGCCGTCGAGGGCTGTCACCGCGACTCGCGCCCGACGTAGTACCGAGCTATCACGCCCGAGCCCCGCCGTACCCGGTCTCTGATCCTCCACGGACTCCGCGGCCGACATCCCACTCCCGACGCGAACCCGACCGGAGGAGCATCCGGTCCAACCCCCTCGAGCCGAGGTGGCCACGATGGCGTGAGCGCTCGTAAGCAGTGAGCAGTGACCAGGGACCAGTGGGCAACCTCCACACGCGACCGGGCCCTGCACGGGTATGTCTCCCCGTGCAGTGGCTGCCGATCCGCGGGCTGGAGTCAGAGCGCTGGCTCGGGATGGAACGGTTCCCTCCGGCGGTCTGGGGGTGGCTGGACCGACAGTCGGTGAGTTCATGGACACCCGAGACCTGTCGGTGCCGGTCCCGGTCCCGGCGACAACCCACCCGTACGACCCCGGTCCCCACACACGAAGTCCCGGGTGAACTCGCGCAGGGGGCTCGTCGGGTCGGGGTAGTTGCGCTCTGTGAATCCCACGAGCTACCGAGCATGATCCCGCGCCAGGCTCCCCGGCAGATGTTGCTCGGCTCCGCGACCGCGTATGTCCGGAGCTCCTGCACCGTGCCGGAATCCCAGCCAGGTTGGCGTGGCCTCAGCGGACCACGGCCGTGCACACCCTGCTGTGGCGGGCTGGTCGTGGACCGCAGTGCACCACACGTGGACCCAGCTGGTTACCCACCTGTCCATCACCACCTGGTGGGTGCTGGCGGCCCGCCACCGAACCGGTCGACCCGTCCACCCGACGGCGTGAGCCCCAAAGGACGCGCGGCCTGCGCGGGAGCGCCGACGGTTGATGAGGAACAGACGGGTCAGTCCCACAGGAGAGCTCACCGGTCGGGACAGCTGCCGCGGGGCGCACTACTCCCTCAGGCCTACGCGGAGTCGACACCCCACTCTGACGGCACCGTCTACGGTGCGAAGTTATGACATCGACGAGTTCGAGAAGAGCAGTGATCTTCCACGGGTACGGCGCGACACCTAAGGACCACTGGTTCGGTTGGCTCGCCGAGCACCTCGATCAGGCAGGCATCCCCACGCGGATACCTGCCTTGCCGGATCCCACGGCACCGAGCAGGGACCGGTGGGCGGCGACCACCGCGGTAGAGCTCGGGCGCCCGGGGGGGAGAGACCATCGTCGTCGCGCACAGCCTGGGATGCCTCACCGTTCTGCGGCATCTCGCCGCTCTGACGGGTCCGTGGCAGGTGGGCACCCTCGTCCTCGTCTCGGGGTTCGTCGACCCGCTGCCAGCGCTACCCGGACTGCACGACTTCATCGGGGACGGCGTGAACCTGTCCGGGATACGAGAGAAAGTCGGGTCGCTCACCATCATGCGATCCGACGATGATGAGCACGTCCCCGTGGAGCTCACGGACCACCTTGCCGGGCTTCTCCACACGTCCGCTCAGATCGTCCCTGGAGCGGGCCACTTTCTCGCGTCCGACGGAGTCACGACCCTGCCCCACGCCCTCGACGCCATCGTGTGAGGCCGGCACCGGGGTCTCGATGCAGCCTCCGATTGCGCGGCCGTCGGTCGACCCACTGCCCCTCCAGCGTGCGCGGGCCCCGGAGAGAATCCGGCAGCGAGCCAGCGATCCGGTCCGGGTTCACCGTCCCGGCGTCGCGGCCGAGTCGATTCTGAACACCAGCGGGAGCACCCATACGACGAAGATCATTCCGAGGAGCTCGACCAGAGACTGCACCACGATCACGACCGCTGCGACCTCCAGCCCCTGGGGCAGAGACAACGCAAAAGGAAGAACGATGAAGGAGTTCCGGGTTGCGAATCCACAAGCGAGAGTCCGGGACTGTGCGGCTGGGAGGGAGAGCGAGACCGCCAGCACCTTCGCGGTCAACACGGCCGCGAGCAGGAAAGCCACAAACACCGGGACCACGACGGGGAGGACGTCCAGCGCGCCGAGCACCGTCTCGACCTGAGCCGCCGCAACGAGGAACACGACGACTGCGAGAAGCGGGATCGGCGCCCAGGCCCACCGATCCCGCACCACGTGACGTGCCGGCCGGGCGCCGACCCACTTCTCCGTGAGCGCAGCGGCGAGAAGCGGAACCGCAATGATGATGAGCGCCGGAGCCGCCAGGTCGAACGAGACCAGGCCCTTGACCTCGCCCCGCGCCATGAACAACAGGTAGAGAGGCAGCAGAAAAAGCTGAAGGGCCAGGGTGACGGGAGTCACCGCGATAGCCCGGGGCACATCCCCTCCAGCGATCTGGGTGAAGCTGATGAACCAGTCGGTGCATGGCACGAGCAGTACCAACAGCACACCCAGACGGATCGCGGGGTCGTCGGGAAGCAGCGACACCATGGCCCACACCATCAGTGGCAGGAGAACGAAGTTCCCCAGTAGAACGGCACCCGTGAACCGGAGGTCACGCCAGGCGGTGAACAGGTGAAGCAGCGGCACCTGCAGGAAAGTGGCCCTTCCGGATTTAGAGTGCGTTGAT
>NZ_JAALDX010000224.1:0-821 GCF_014145095.1 Dietzia sp. SLG310A2-38A2
GCCGCCGTCATGGCGGGGGGCGCCTGAGCGGGTGCCGCAGATCGTGAGCGGATGCCGCCTCAGGCGTCGACGGTCTCCGACTTTCCCGACCGGGCCAGTGCGGCGAGCTGGCGGGTCGTCGCACCCGGCAGGTACGCCCGGCCGATCGCCACGCCGATCCGCGGCAGGTCGGCCTCGTCGCGGAAGCACAGGAACACGGGCTCGATCCGCGGGTTGAACTTGGCCTTGAACTGGTGGAGAGACCGGAACCCGTAGTAGGGCTCGAGTGCCTGACCGAGAAGGTCCAGACCACGGTCGAGGGTGGCCACCTCGTCGTCGTCGCCACTTCTCGCCAACGGGGCCCCGGACAACGAGACGAAATCGGCCCCCTCGTCCTTGAACTCGAGCGCGGACCGGGCGATGAGGAACTCGATCATGTTGTTCGCACCGGGCCCGTTGCGCTTGCGCATCACGTCCAGGGTCCAGCCGCGCACGCCGCCCTCGGTCCCGCCGCGGTAGACGGGCAGCCAGGAGAGCGCGGCCTGGACCACCCCGTCGGCGTCCACGGCCAGGGCGATGCGGACGTCGTCGTCGAGTGCCTCCTCGACCGTGCCCAGGGTGAAGCCCATCTCGGGCAGTTCCTTGTCCCCGACCCACTGCTCGGAGATCTGGCGCACCTGCCCCAGGATCGCGGACGGCTGCTCACGCAGCAGGCCTGACACGAAGTTCGTGCCGTTCTTCTCCGCCTTGTTCATGGCGCTGCGGATCTTCTGCCACTTCTTGCCGCCGAACGCCAGGTCGGGCAGGTCCATGATGGTGTCCTCGGCGATCTGCAGCGCCCG
>NZ_JAALDX010000224.1:896-1996 GCF_014145095.1 Dietzia sp. SLG310A2-38A2
GGCGGTCTCGGCCGACACCGAGAACAGGCACGGCACCGCGGCCTGCGCCTCGGCGAACTCCACGAACTCGGTGAGCAAACGGGCGCGATCGGCGGGTGCGGCCACCGGGTCCGCCAGCGCGATGACCGTGCCGACGTGCATGCGATAGCCCACCACGCCGGCGGCCGGAGCGCCCGTGCCGGCGGCGGTGGGATCTGCCCTGGGATCCCCGCTGGGATCCGTGCCGGGCTCGCCGCCGGGCCCGAAGAAGTAGTTCATCGGCTGCCACGTGATCATCCACGACATGGTGCTGCCGCCGTGCCGCCGGATCAGCGCGCGGACGCGGTCGATCACGTCGTCAGAGTGGACCGAGGAGCCGGTGACACGTCGCCGGATCCGGACCCCGAACGCACCCCGACCGGCGACAAGTAGGACGGCCTCACCCGCCCACAGCAGGCCGGTGCCCGCTGTGACGGCACCGAGGCTCTCGAAGTCCGCGGTCACGACCAGCACGGTGACGACGAAAGTGGTCACTGCGGTGAGGAGCGCGTACACGAGGGCGACGAGCCACGCCGCCCGGTAGCCGCGGCGGAGCAGCTCGGCGGTCACCGCGGCGACCAGGACGGAAAGCAGCATGCCGGCCAGGCTCACGTCGTCGGCCTCGGTCGGACCGAGGGGGCCTTCCGCGGGGACGAAGTAGACCACCACGTGCACGGCGGCGAGGAACCACATCCCGGCCGAGACGACCAGCCTGGTCTCGCGCCGCGTCCGGGGCCGCAGTCCCCGCTCGGTGAGGGAGAAGAACCGTTCGCCCACCACCAGGAACACCGCGAAGGCGATGAGATGCGTGAGGTCGGCCAACCGCCCGAGGAACAGGAACGAGACGATCACGTAGCCGTAGAGCAGCGCCCGTGCGCGCAGTCGCCACGGTGACACCAGCGTGGCGGTGGTGGCGGCCAGCACGGCGATCACCGCGGTCGAGCACCCCACGTCGAGCACCACGGACAACTCGGTGGCCCACTCCCAGCCCACCGCGTCACCGGGGACGAGCACGAGGAACGCCCCGAGCACGCCGATCAGCTGGCCGCCGATCGCGACCAGCGCCGCACGGGCGGACCCCA
>NZ_JAALDX010000225.1:0-3400 GCF_014145095.1 Dietzia sp. SLG310A2-38A2
CCGGCCGTCGACCTGGTGGTGTTCGGCGCACACCGGCGTGGGGGCCCGCTCGAACACCAGCTCACCTCGCGCGGCGCCGCCTGGCGTGGGCCGGTCCGGTCCAGCGCCGACTACCGGATGTACCGCCTCGACACCGAGCCTCCCAAGCCGGGGGTCCTGCGTCACCCGGACGGCGCCGCCCTGCTCGGGGAGAGGTGGACGATCTCCCCGGCGGCGCTCGGCAGCTTCCTCGACGAGCTCCCCAGGCCGATGCAGCTCGGCCGGGTGACCCTCGAGGACGGCACGGAGATGATCGGATTCGGCTGCGAGCCCACGGCCGTCACCCCGGAGGCCGACGACCTCACCGGACTCGGGGAGTGGCCTCTCGGGTGAGCCGGGCACGAGCGGGCGGATGCCGCGGCGGCGGATACGCTGGGTGTCAGGTCCGCACCCGTCGCGACCTCGAACAGTGAGGTGAGCGCCAGTGAGTCAGCTCGTGTCCTTCTACGAGACCGCGCCCGTCACCGACAAGCGAGGTCTGCTCACCGACGTCATCCAACGCCCGATGCAGGTGCGGTCGGGATACGACGTGGTGGAGGGCGAGGTCGTCCCGCGGGTGGTCTACGTGCAGGCGCCGATCGAGGGCCGTCCGCTGCTGGTGCCGTTCGGCCAGTACGACGCGTGGAGCCTGCGGCAGCGGTTCGAGGAG
Source organism: Dietzia sp. SLG310A2-38A2 (assembly GCF_014145095.1). GTDB lineage: Bacteria > Actinomycetota > Actinomycetes > Mycobacteriales > Mycobacteriaceae > Dietzia. The sequence continues at coordinate 689 of NZ_JAALDX010000225.1, forward strand.
GCGCTGAGGGTGATGAACACCCTGGGGGCCTGCGAGATCGAGTGCGCGACCTACAGCGCCCGCCGCAACGCCGTCGCCGCACGGGTGGGGGTGGGACCGATGGCCGGGTGGGGCAAGGTGACCCGTACCCAGAGCACGGACTTCGACTATTCCTTCTCGGGCTCGGGGGCCTCCCCGCGTGATCCCGGACCGATCCGCTGGACCAACATCCCCGGGCTGGACGCCGCCAAGCAGTCGGTGCTGCTCAACGGTGGACGCCGGGTGGAGATCACGATCGAGTCCGAGTCGGAGTTCGCCGCGGACTCGGACCTCGCCCGGCGCCTCAAGTCTTCCGGGTTGGTGCTCGGCCTCGAGGGGCGGACCCAGGCCAAGACCCTGCTGCGGATCAAGGCCGAGTTCCCGGCGGTGTGACGTTCAGCTGCCGTCCGCCGGCACCAGGGCCGCGACGTCGTCCACCGCCCGGCGGAGCTCACGCGAGGCCGCACAGTCACCGAGCCGTCGGGTGACCGCATCCGCGAACGACCGGTAGAACCACAGCTTCTCCTGTGGCCCGGCGTTGAAGAGCCCCCACATCTCGTCACCCAGGCGTTCGTGGGCGGCGACCATCGAGCGCAGGTTGTGGATCTTGTCCGCCGCCGAGATGAGCAGGCACTCCTCGGAGTCCTCCGCGAGCGCGGCGAGGTACCCCTCCTTGCGCACACGCCACGGCGGGGTCACCTCACCCGCGGTCTTGTCCTCCGAGACGCCGCGGACGAGCTCGGTGACCCGTTCGCCGAAATCGGCGGTCATGTCGTCGGCCGAGTAGACGGAGGGCGGGACGTCCTCGAGGACGTCGTGGAGCAGGGCGGCGACCGCCACGTCCCGGTCGTCGGTGAAGTCGGACACGATCATCGCCACCGCCACGGGGTGCGCGATGTAGGGCGTCGGGTCGTCCTTGCGGGTCTGGCCGGCGTGGCAGCGGGCCGCGACCGCGAGCGCGCGGTCGATGGTGGGGGTCCAGGTCAGGGACATGGTGCTCTCCTCTGCGGGAGGGGTCCCGGTGGAACCGTCCGGCGGGGTGGGGACGTCGTACCTCATGACCACGATGAGACGACGACGAGACAACGACGACGACGAGGTGAGCAGATGCCCGACGGGACGATCAGAGCGGACGCGGACAGGATCGCGTCCGCTGTCGCGGTGTTCCGCGAGTCCGGGGACCGTGTGGCGGAGGTGACGTTCCCGCATGTCGCCGCGGGGGTGGCGGCCGCGCTGCCCGGGGGGTCGGCGATCGCATCCGCCCTGGATCGGGCGTGTGGCGCCGCAGCGGTGTGCGCGACCCGGAGCTCGGGGCGTCTGACCGGGCTGGCTGACTTCGCCGGGCAGGCGCACCGATTCCTGGAGGCGCGGGACGAGGACTTCGCGGACCTGCTCGCGCAGGTCGCCCCCGGTGAGCCAGGCCGCGGTGAGTCCCCGCCCCGGTGAGTCGGGTTGCGGTGGGTCAGAACGTCTTGGCGTCGATCACGAACCGGTAGTGCACGTCCGACCGGACCACGCGGTCGTAGGCCTCGTTGATCTTGTCCGCCGAGATGAGCTCGATCTCGGCGGTGATCCCGTGCTCGGCGCAGAAGTCGAGCATCTCCTGGGTCTCGGGGATCCCGCCGATCATGGACCCGGTCAGGATCTTGCGCCCGGCGGCGACGGACCCGGCCCGCACCGACATCGGCTCCGTCGGGATCCCGATGTTGACCAGCGCGCCACGCGGCTTGAGAGTGGCGAGGAACCGGTCCAGCGGCAGGTTCGCGGACACCGTGTTGAGGATGACGTCGAAGGTGCCGCGCAGCTCCCGGAGCGTGGCCTTGCCTTCGTCGCCGGCGGTCGCGTAATGCTCGACGGCGCCGTACCGCAGCGAATCGTCCCGCTTGGAGGTGGTCTGCGACAGGACCGTCACCTCGGCACCCATCGCCACCGCGAGCTTCACACCGACGTGCCCGAGTCCGCCCATGCCGAGCACGGCGACCTTGGTGCCCGGGCCGACGTTCCACTGCCGCAGCGGCGAGAACATGGTGATCCCCGCGCACAGCAGCGGCGCCGCCGCAGCCGGGTCGAGTCCGTCGGGGACGGACACCACCATGGGCTCCTCGACCACGATGTGGGTCGAGTACCCGCCCTGGGTGACGGGCCCCTCCGGATGGTCCTCGGGCAGCGGTGAGCCGTAGGTCGCGACTGCCCCGCGCTCGCACTCCTGCTCCTGGCCCGCGGTGCAGGACGAGCACTCGTGGCAGGCTCCCACCAGGCACCCGACGCCGACGCGATCGCCGACCGCGTGCCGGGTGACCTCGGAACCGACCTCCTGGACGATGCCGACGATCTCGTGCCCGGGCGCCACGGGGTAGGCGGTCTGGCCCCACTCGCCGCGCACGTGGTGGATGTCGGAATGGCAGATGCCGGCGTACTCGATCTCGATGAGCACGTCGGCCGGCCCGGTGTCCCGACGCCGGATGGTGGTCTTCTCCAGAGGCGCGTCCGGTGCGGTGGCGGCGACGGCGGCGACGTCCATGTGATCTCCCTGTGGTCGAGTGCATCGTGAACTGACTGTTGATCCCGTGTCCCGCCACAGTAGAGGCGATCACGCCTCGTCCGTCGCGGGCAGGGGGTGGTCGCGGGCGGCGTGATCGCCACCAGCGGGGTGCGCCGCCAGCGTCGAGCAGACCGGGGCCCCGCTCCGGAATA
>NZ_JAALDX010000225.1:3478-16948 GCF_014145095.1 Dietzia sp. SLG310A2-38A2
GATGAAGGGCAACGGGGGCAGCCTCACGCCGGCGGGCAGGGGCAACTCGAAGTCGCCCATCGAACCGGTCATGAGGACGGCGGTGTTGGCGGTCACCGCGCCGTTGACGCCGCCCGCGATACCGGGTTCTCCTCCGCGGCCGTTGGGCGACTCGGGGCCCGGTGCCATCGGCGCGGGGGCGACGGGCTGGAGCGGAGCCGGTCCCGGCATGGCCGATCCTGCCAGTGGCGGGAAGTCCGGAAGGGCAGGCAATGGGAAGCCCAGATCCCCGAGCGACTGACCGATCATCGGCCCGACGAACGGTGCGGCCGCGACCGATCCTCCGATCAGGACGGCCGGGATCAGGATCGGGAGGAAGGGAATGGCGGGTGCGACGGTGGGGACGGTCGTCGTGGGAATCGGCACGGAGGTGGACGGGGTCGTGGAGTCGGACGGCCCCGTGGTGGTGGGAGTCGTCGAGTCACCGGGATTGGTCGTCTCGGTGGTCGTCGGCGTCGTTGGAGTAGTCGGCGTCGTGGGGTCGGTGGTGTCCGTCGGTTCCGTGGTGGTCGGCGGCGTCGTCGTCGGAACGGTGGGATCACCGCACGGCGCGATATTGATCGTGTCCTTGATCAAAGTGACCGCTCCCGCGGTTTGTGCGAGCAGGCGTCCCTGGACCGTGACACTGTCGTTGACACTGATATCGGCCAGGGTCATCACGGTGCCGACGAAGTCGGAGCCGGTGCCCAGAGTCGCGGAGCTGCCCACCTGCCAGAACACGTTGCACGGGTTGGCTTCGTTGACGAGCTCGACCCGACTGCCCGATCCAGTGACCAGGGTGGACCCCGCCTGGAAGATGAAGACCGCATTCGGGTCGTTCTCCCCGTCGAGGGTGACGGTTCCGGTCAGGTTCATCGAGGAGGTCGCGTTGTAGACACCACTTGTCAGGGGCGCGGGGAGGTCGCCGATCTGGGAGTAGTTCACGGTGTCGCTGGGCGGTTGGCTTTCCGCCTGGTTGTACGCGATGGTCAGGTCGGCCTGCGCCTGCTGGGCGGCCGCGTTGGTGGCGTTGGTCGTCCCGGTCACCGTTGCCTGATCCATCCCGGTGATGGCGGTTCCCGGAGACAGGCCGATATCTCCGTTGATGGTGGAGGGGCCGGTATTGGTGATCTGCGCGCCGGCGATCACCGCGTACGACTCCGCGGTTCCGAGGTTGATGGAGGTTTGAGCCGAGGCGACTGTGCCGAGCATCGTCATGGTGGCGACGGTGGTCAGTGCGACGCCCGCCACGAGCCAACGGCGGAGAGAACGAGAGTGTGTAGGTGCGTGCACCGATGTCATGGTTTTCCCACTTACGTGTGGTCGTGCTGAGGGGAGGTGCGAGGGTTCTCGCGAGGGGTGGTGCTGAGGGTGGTGCTGAGGGTGGTGTCAACGGATCGTGCAGGAGGAACCTTCGATGGGGCGAGCGTAGAGAGGGCGCTCAAGCCGAATTCCTTATGTCCAGTAAGCCTTGATCTCAGGAATCCACAATGCACTTTTCGATAACGGAAAGCGGATCGCCACGGCATCGTCGCTCGTCAGCGCGCTGCGACGTCGGTCTCGAATGCCGAGATTGGTCGATCTGTACCACCCTCACAGAGGGTCGAGAAGTGAGAAAGAAACAATTATCCTGAGATGACTTGATTGCGGTTGAAAGCCCGCATGCGAGAGTTCTCTCACGATATGAGCGGCCCCCTGTCGATGATCCCGACACGCCTCACTCTGCCGTACCTCCGGGGAGCTGCCCGGGGGTACGGCCGTCGGTCAGCTCCGGCGCTCGACGACCCTTCCGATGAGGCGGGTTCCGGCGAGGAAGGGGACCCGGGTGAATCGCTTGGAGTACCAGGTGACGGTGCTCAGCGCGTCCGGGGTGATGACCAACCGCCGGGCCTGGATCGCCCGGGCCGATCGCGCGGCGACCTTCTCCGACGTGAGCGGCGTCTTGGAGAGCAGCATCCGGGCTGCCTCGTCGGCCTTCGGGTCGTCGCCGGAAAGAGAATCGGCGAGTCCGGACCGGAAGAACAGTGGGCATATGACGGACGCGCTGATGCCGCGGGGGCGCAGCTCGGCGTCGAGGGTCTCCGCCAGTGCGACAGCCGCGGCCTTGGTCGCGTTGTAAGCGCCCATGTGAGGCGCGTGCACCAGACCTGCGGCGGAGGCGGTGATGACCACTCGGCCGCCTCGTCCGAGCGTCGGAACCAGTGCCTTGCAGCCGCGGACCACGCCGAGCAGATTGATGTCGACGATGCGCTGCCATGAGTCCATCGACGTGGCGTCCAGCCTTCCCCCCACTGCGATGCCGGCATTGTTGATGAGGATGTCGAGCGAGTCCACGGTCCGCACTGCGGCGGCCCAGTCCTCATCGTCCGTCACGTCGAGCTTGAGGTACCGCCACTGCCCGTTCAGCTCGCGCACCGAAGGTGGCGCCTCGGCATGCAGGTCGGTGAGGATCACCTCGTCGCCGGCCGCGAGGTACTCGCGGGCGAGCGCCAGGCCCAGCCCCGAGGCGGCGCCGGTGATGAAGACGCGGCGGGTCATCGGACGGCCGCCTGCGGGATCTGCGCGTCGAACGCCATGTCGCGGCGCTGGTCACCGAAGGTCAGCTCCGGGATTTCGGCGAGGTAGTTCTGTACGTATGTCCAGGGACGGTCGGTTCCTTGCCTCGGGAAGCGGTGCACGCCCCGTTGGACATACCCGGCGTCGAGGTCCAGAAGCGGGCGATCGCCCTTCACCTCGGGAGGGATCGGCGCGTAGATCTTCTCCCCGTTTTTCTCCCCGGCCCGCCACAGCTTGACCATGTAGCGGGAGACCATGTCCGCCCGCAGGGTCCAGGAGGCGTTGACGTATCCCACGGTGAAGCTGAAGTTGGGCACGCCGGCGAGCATCATCCCGCGGTAGGTGGTCAGGTCGGCGGGCTCGAGCTCGCGGCCGTCGATGCTCAGGGTTCCGCCGCCGAACGCCTCGAGCTCCAGGCCGGTGGCGGAGACGATGACGTCTGCCTCGAGCTCCGCGCCCGATTTCAGGCGGATACCGCGCTCGGTGAAGGTGTCGATGTGCCCGGTCACCACGCGCGCGTTGCGTTGCATCGCCCGGAAGATGTCTCCGTCGGGGGCTTTGCACACCCGCTGGTCCCAGGGCTTGTACGACGGCGTGAAGTGCTCGGCGATCTGCTCGCGGGAGATGTAGCGGCGCTGCAGGAGCCGCAGCCCTTGCGTGAAGGCCCAGGGGAACCGCTGGGCGACGAGAAACTGGACCATGTCGCGAGCGCCGTGGGTGAACCGGGCGGCGCGGTAGGCCGGTTGTGCCGGCAGCACGCGTTGCCACACCGCGCTGATGATGTCCTTCTCGGGCAGTGGCGCGACGTAGCTCGGGGTCCGCTGGAGCATCGTGACGTCGGCACCGAGGTTCTCCAGCGCAGGGACGAGGGTGACGGCGGTGGCCCCGGACCCGATCACGATGAACTTCCGCCCCGCGTAGTCGACGCCCTCGGGCCACAGCTGGGGGTGGATGATCTCGCCGGCGAAGTCCTGCTCGCCCGGGAAATCGGGTCGGAAACCCTGAGAGTGCGAGTAGTAGCCGGACCCGAAGTGGACGCGGCGGGCCCACACCGTGCGTTCGGTGGAGCTCCCGTCCTCGGCCCGGACGCTCGTGACCTTCCACAGGCCCTTCTCGCTCTGCCAGTCCGCGTTCCGGATCCAGGACCCCAGATGCAGGCGTTCGAGGACCCCGCAGTCGCGGGCGGTGTCGCGGATGTACTCCTTGATCTCCTCGCCCTGCCCGAGGGTCGAGGAGTGCGGCCAGGGGCGGAACGGGAACCCGAACGTGGCCATGTCCGAGTCCGAGCGGATCCCCGGGTAGCGGAAGGTGTTCCAGGTGCCGCCCAGGTCGTCCTGGGCGTCATGGACCTCCCACGACCAGTGGGGGAGCGTGGTGGAGACGTGGTGGGCCAGGTCGATGCCGGAGATGCCGGCGCCGACGATCAGGAGGTCCAGCGGGTTCTCGGGTGCGCCGGCCGGTGGGCGGCGGTCAGCAGAGGCTGTCATAGGGAGGACGATAGTCCCGATCTCGCCGACTAAGTTGCCGTAATACGCCAAGAGGTTGCTCTATCGCGCCATCTGGCGGAGAGTTCTGAGGTGGCATACGTGAGATCGGCAGGCCTGAGGGGCGTCAGGGCGGTGATCAATGCGCTCGGAGGCGACGCTGACGACCTGGCTCGGCGCAGTGGGTTGCCGGGCGGTGCTCTCGACAGCGACGAGATCCTGGTGCAGGATCTCGCGATCGGTTTCCTCCTCGAGACAGCGGCCGTCGAGTTGCGGTGTTCCGACTTCGGCCTGCGGGTGGCGTTGCGCCAGGACCTTGGTCTGCTCGGCCCCGTGGCCGCGGCCATCAGGCACGCCCCGACCACCACCCGGGCGTTGGAGATGACCTCCAAGTACCTGTTCTTCCACGCCCGCTCGCTCGAGATCACGGTCGTCCCTGATCCGGAGGGTGACCCCGGTGTGCTGGGGGTGCGGTTCGGCTACCGCGACGACGCGGCGGCGCTGCCGCCCCAGGCGGTCGACATGGTCCTGCTCTTCCTCCACCGGTCCATGTTCACGCTCCTCGGGGGGGACTACGGACTGCTGTCGGTCGAGCTCCCGAACCCGCTCAACACGGCACCTGGTCGCTACCGGGAGCTCTTCGCCGCCCCGGCGAGGCCGCTCGCGACGGCCGCGATGCTCCGCGTCCCCGCCGTGCTCCTCGGTCGGGAGATCACGGGCGGTGACCTGATGGCTCACGAGCTCGCCCTGAGTTATCTGGAACAGCATGGTCCCGCACGAGACCAGACCTACGCCGAGCGGACCAGGGCCCTGCTCCTGCGGTCCCTCGACACCGGAACCTCGACCCTCGGCGACGTCGCCGAGCTCCTCTCGGTCTCCCCGCGGACCCTGCAGCGGCACCTCAACGCTGAGAGCACGTCCTTCTCTGCGATACGGGACGAGGTGCGCCGCGATGTGGCCGCCCGACTGCTGGCCACGACCGAGATCCCCCTCTATCAGATCGCCTCGGCCCTGGCGCTGGACGATGTGACGACCTTCAGTCAGTACGCACGCCGTTGGTGGGGGGTCACGGCCAGGCGGTTCAGGGCCGAGAGGAGGGGTCCGGACGTCGTTGGTCGGCCGGCAATCGAGCTTTCCTGACGAGTGTCAGCTGGACTGGCTATGATCCAGATCACACTGCCCCTGCGTCCCCGAGGACCCCCATGGCCGACACCGTTCGCGAACAACTCCGCCGTCACGCCGAATCCGACTCCCCGGCGATCCGCTACGAGGACCTGACCATCTCCTGGCGCGAGTACATCTCGGCCGCCGACCGCCGCGCCGGAGCCCTCGACGCGCTTCTCGACGACTCCCGACCCCGGCACGTGGGCACGCTCCTGGAGAACACCCCGGAGATGCTCTACGCGCTCGCCGCCGGCGCTCTCGGCGGCGTCGTCATCGCCGGGATCAACGCGACTCGTCGCGGCGAGGGGCTGGCCCGCGACATCAGGCGTGCGGACTGCCAGGTCCTACTCACCGACTCCCAGCTCGCGCCCCTGCTCGACGGGCTGGACCTGGGCGATGTCAGTGTCATCGACACGGACTCGGACGAGTGGGCCGCCACGGTCGCCGCGTCGGAGCCCCCGGCCGATCCCCCGGTGGCCGATGCCGGCGACCCGTTCATGCTCATCTTCACCTCGGGGACGTCCGGCGACCCGAAGGCCGTGCAGGTCGGCAACTTCACGGTCACCATGTCGGGTGAGGCGCTCGCGCCGTCCTTCGAGCTCACCGCCGACGATGTGCTCTACCTGTCCATGCCGCTGTTCCACTCCAACGCCATCATGAGTGGCTTCTCGCCCGCGATCGCCGTGGGCGCCACCATGGTGCTCGCCCGCCGCTTCAGTGCGACCCGCTTCGGCGACGACATCCGCAAGTACGGGGTCACCTACATGAACTACGTGGGCAAACCACTCGCGTACATCCTCGACACCCCACCCCGCCCCGACGACGCCGAGACCACGCTGCGGGCAGCCTTCGGGAACGAGGCCGCGGCCAAGGACATCCCCGCCTTCGCCGAACGGTTCGGCTGCACCGTGCGGGACGCCTACGGCTCCACGGAACTGGCGATCATCGTCGTCCGGACCGAGAACTCGCCGCTCGAGTCCATCGGCGAACCCTTCCCGGGGGTCGCGGTGTACGACCCGGCGACGGTGACCGAGTGCCCCCGGGCGGTATTCGACGACACCGGAGCGGTGCTCAATCTCGACGAGTGTGTGGGCGAGCTGGTCAACACCGAGGGTGCCGGCTTCTTCGCCGGCTACTACAACAACGAGCAGGCCACGTCCGATCGCATGCGGGACGGGATGTACTGGTCCGGCGACCTGGCCTACCGCGACGCCGACGGCAACGTGTACATGGCCGGTCGCAGCGGGGACTGGCTGCGGGTCGACGGGGAGAACATGGCGGCCGGCATCGTCGAGGAGATCCTCCTGAGGAATCCCGCGGTCTCCCGGTGTGCCGTCTACGGACTGCCCGACCCCCGCGGCGTCGGCGACCAGCTCGCCGCGGCCGTGGTGGTCCGGCACGACAGCCGACTCGACCCCGCCGGTCTCGAGGAGTTCCTGGCCTCCCAGCCCGATCTCTCTCCCAAGGCGTGGCCGCGCTGGGTCCGGCTCTCCGATGCGCTCCCCACCACCGCGACCAACAAGATCCTCAAGAGAGACCTGATCAAGGACGGCGTCGGCGGTACCGGCGGATCCGACATCTGGTGGGAGCGCGAGGAGCGCGGCACGTCCTATTCGGTCCTGGCCGAATCCCACACGGGTGCTGCGGTCTGATGGGCTGCGCCTGATGGTCTACATCGTCACCCGCTTCGATTTCCGGGCACCCGGCGCGGACGCGGCCGAGCGACGGGACCGCTACCGGGCCGCCCTCGCCATGGCCCGGTACGCGGAGGAGTCGGGCCAGGACGCCGTCAACCTCTCCGAACACCACGGGTCCGAGGACGGCTACCTCCCGTCGCCGCTCATCGCGGCCGCGGCGGTCGCCGCGGTGACCGAACGGATCCAGATCGCGGTGTGGGCCCTGGTCGCGCCCCTGTACGACCCGGTCCGGCTGGCCGAGGACATCGCCGTCCTCGACCACGTGGCGTCCGGGCGGGTGAGCTTCACCTTCGGACTCGGCTACCGACCGGTCGAGTACGCGATGCACTCCCGGGACTGGAAGGGTCGGGGGGTGCGTCTTGAGCGGCAGCTGGAGACCATGCTCGCGGCGTGGGCGGGGGAGCCCGTCGGGAACGACCCTGTCGACGGCTCACGGCGGGCGGCCGTGACGCCGCGACCGTTCTCGGACCCGTATCCGCTGGTATTCCTCGGTGGCGGGGGTGCGGCCGCCCGGCGCGCCGGCCGACTCGGGATGCACTACCAGCCGCAGCTCGACGATCCCGCGCTCACCGAGCTGTACCGGGCAGAGTGCCGCGCCAACGGGCACGAGCCCGGCCTCGTCGTGGCCCCGGTTCCCGGCCCCGCCGCGGTGTTCTGCGCGAAGAACCCCGACGAGTTCTGGGAGCGGTACGGCAGCCACCTGCTCGCCGACGCGGAGGCCTACCGCGCCTGGCAGATGGGGCCCGGCCGGAGCTCGTTCGTGCACTCCGACGCGCGGTCGGTCGATGATCTGCGCGCCGAGGGGGTGTACCTGGTGGCCACCCCGGACGAGCTCGTCGAGCGTGTTCGGGCTGGCGATCTGGGCCTGATCGCGTGCCACCCGCTGTGCGGCGGGATGCCGCTCGACGCCGCGTGGGAGTCGCTGCGGCTGATCGGGGAACGGGTGCTGCCGAACGTCCGGTGAGAACGTCGTGATCGGGTGACGCACCCCGGGGGCCGTAGTCTCGGGCGAATGGGAAACGACACGGCACACGCCGTCCGGTACTGGTCCATGCCCGCCGCGCTGGGGGCGATGGGTGCGCTGCACTTCGTGGCGCCCCGCCCCTTCGACGGGCTCATCCCGCCGGAGCTGCCAGGGAGCGCCCGGGCGTGGACCTACGGGTCCGGCGTGGTGGAAATGTCCGTGGCGGCACTGCTGGCCGTGCCGCGGACCCGGGCCCTGGGCGGGGCGGCGGCCGTGGCGCTGTTCGTGGGGGTACTACCCGGGAACGTGCAGATGGTTCGGGCCTGGCGGCGGAAGCCGGTGTGGCCCTACCAGGTGATCGCGTGGGGCCGCCTGCCGTTGCAGGTGCCGATGATTCTCGCGGCCGACAGGATCCGCCGCGGGGCCTGAGCGCAGCAGTGGTGGACTCTCGGGGTAGCCACTGGCCTCGGGTTATGACGGCCGGTACTCCTCGCCGGGTGTCGCGCCATTGCTATCGGGCCTCCCGGTGCCGGGGTGGTGGGTTCCCCAGGCGTCAGTGCCCGGTGTGCGCGGTGGGGAAGCGCCCGCTCCTGTTCCGGCTGAGTTGAGATCCCCGTAGTACTCGCTCGCCCCGTTGCCGCCGCTGGGGCCGTTGGGCCCGACGTCGATGGGCGACGCGGGGCGTGGGCGTTCTCCTTGGCGGAATACGGCGACAATCGCACATGCGATCACCACCACGTAGGTGGCCAGCGTGAGGATAGGCCCCGCCCCCGGGCTGACATCCGGGCCCGACGTCGCGGCGGGGGGACTCGGCGTGGTGTCCTCCGCGTACACGGCCACCACAAGAGCTCCGATGGCCAGAACGAAGAGCTGCGGCACGACGCCGATCACGGCGAACACGGCCCCAAGCTGGCGAGCGGTGGTCAATATGAGTAGGCCGCCCACGATCACCAGCACCCCGGAAAGAGTGAGCATCCCGGTGATCGGCTCGAGGAGCAGTTTGAACGACGTCTCGATCATGCCCAGTTCGAGTGCATCGGAGTCCGAGAGCGCCCGCTGCGCCGACGAGCTGAGGTCGATCGCCCCGGTTGCGGAGACGCTCATGGTTCCCTCGACTATGTCGAATGAGCGGTCGACCATCCAAGCGAGACGCGGAGCGATGAGAAGCAGGACTCCCGCGACGATCGTGACGATCCCCGCGACGGCGACGGCCATATCGCGGGTGAGGAAGGCGATGAGTCTCGAGCCGATGCCCGGTCGGTTCGTCATGGCGTTGCCAAAGGGCGCCTGAGGTCGGTATCCAGAGTGACCGGTGGGGTCGCCCGGGCCGTAGGCGCCCGGTCCCTGACCGTGCGGAGGCGTCGCCTCTCCGGCGTCGTCATAAGGCGAACCGCCCGTTCGTGGCTGCCCCTGGTTCTCGCGGGGGTCGGTCATGCCATCCACCTCTTGATTCGAATCGTTTCGCGGTAGGCGATCATCGCCACGTAGATGACGAGGCCGAGGGCCGCGAGCGTCAGCGCGAAGGTGGAGAGTCCGAGGCCGAAGCGGGCCTCTGGAACCATGGATCCCACCAGGTCCGCGGCCAGCGAGAACTCGCTCCCGATTGCCGAACTGATGTCCGAGGCGGCATCGGCGACATTCCCCACCATCTCGGAGGGGACCCTGGCGTAGCCGAGGATGACTGCGCCGAAGAGGGTCAGCGAGATGCCCACCACCTGCATCCGGGCACGCGCGACCAGGATTCCCCCGACGATCAGGCTAAGCGCGGCAATCACCAGGGCGAGACCAACGGACACCGTGATCGCCCGCGCGAGCTCGAGGTCGTCCTGCGCCAAGGTGTTGATGGCAGCCATGTCGCTCCAACGACTCCCGCTTGACGCAGAGACGCCTCGGAACGGGGCGATCGAATACTCGATCAGGGAACCACCGGAGCGGTCGAACAGGGCCCACCACGGGAAGAGACAACTCAGAAGTGCAAAGACCCCGGAGATCACCGCGAGGAAGCCCGGCAGTCGGAGCATGCGTTCCTGCCAAGGCATGGACTGGACGCGACGAGCGGTCTGGCCCGCCGCGCTCGCGGCCGAGGCCATCCACTGGTCAGGGCTCGTCCCACCCGGTGCCGTGCCGGGACTGTATTGCTCCTGGCCGGGAATATGCCCTTGGGGCGGAAAGCCCTGAGTTGGCTGGCCGGGTGTCGGCTGGTCCTGTAGCGGGTACCCAGCTCGGGGGAAGCTCGCGGTCGGATTCTCCGATGGATCCGCTCCGGGGTCGACGGGCTGATCGCCTTGGCTCATCTGGGGGTGATCTCCTTCGCCGACCGTAGTTCACGGTGTGTGCATCAGACCCCTGATCCTAGGGCTCGATCACAGTCTTTGTGGGAGTCTGTTGTCTGTCGCGGACCGGGCGGCCGCTGAAGCGAGCGGGTTGGATGACGCGACGACCTAGGAGATGTGGACATGTACCCAGGACAGGGCGGCGCACGAGACCAGGACTGGGGCCCGGTCGATCGAGCCCAGGGTGGCTCGAGCGGGTATCACCAGGGGCCTGACGACTGGGCGGCCTACGACCACGGTGCCGGCGGGTCCGGACCGGGGGCGATGACCGCCGCAGGCGTTGCCGCGGTCGTCCTTCTCGTGCTCATCGGCGTCTTCGCCTTCTTCCTCCTCGGCCGGCCAGGAGGCGGTGGCGGCAACTCCACTGAGCGCGGAGCTGCGACTGTTGCGTCGGCGGTCCCGACCACGTCGGCGGGTACTCCCCTCCCGCGGACCTCGGCGAGCCGGGCAGCCGCGCCGGCCGCGCCGGCCGCGGTCCTCGAGGAGTGCAGCGACTCCGGTGACGACGTCCTTCCTCGCTCTGGCCGGGGGACGACGGTCACGAGTTGTCCGTTCGCCGAGGAAGTCCGAGACGCGTATCTGGGGGCGGGCCACCGCGGGGGAGCCGCCGAGATCAATGCGTCGAGCCCGGTCACCGGAGTGACGTACTCCATGGAGTGTGCGCCGGACCGTGACGCCGTCGTGTGCCGTGGCGGCGACAATGCCGTGGTCTACCTCTACTGACGTGGCGTATGGGAGCCGTTCGGTGAAGCGGGTTCTGTCGGTGCTGACCGCCGTCGTCGGCGTGGCGGGATGCGGAGTGGAAACCGTGAACACACCGTCGACGGTGACCACCGTGACCGAGGCGCCGGTGCAGGGCGGCACAGAGAACACCGACGCCGAGCCGAATCAGCAGCAGTCGACAGCGGAAGTGAGCGCGGCGTCTCGGGACGGGTTCGACCGGATCGTCGCGTCCCTGCCTGCGGGGGTCGGGGTGGCCGTCGCGCCGGTCGGCGGATCACAGATCACGCTGGTCGGCGGCGATCTCAACCCGAACGTGGCGTGGTCGACGATCAAGGTGCCGCTGGCTCTCGCCGCGCGACGGGAATCGTCCGGAGTTGACGACGCGGTGGAACGGGCTCTTACCGTCTCGGACAACACCGCGGCGGAGGTTCTCTGGGCGGCACTCGGCGGAGGCGGTCAGGCGTCGGCGGCGGTGGAGTCCGTCCTCACAGAGGCGGGGGATTTCGAAACGACGGTCCCGAGCGAGCACCGACGCCCGGGGTTCAGCATCTTCGGCCAGACCGAGTGGTCACTCGAGGCCCAGGCGGCGTTCGGTGCAGGGCTGGCCTGTCTGACGGACGGGTCGGCTGTCCTGGGACCGATGACCCGCGTCGACCCCGCTCAGAGCTGGGGGTTAGGACGCATTCCCGGGGCTGCGTTCAAAGGCGGGTGGGGGCCGACGGCTGATGGCGGCGGGTACCTGGTGCGGCAGTTCGGGATCGTGCCGACCCCTCAGGGCCGACTCGCAGTGGCCGTCGCGGCCTACGGGAGAACCCGCGATGACGGTGCCGCGCTGCTCTCGCGGACCGCGGAATCGGTGTCCGCCGAGCTCGGAGCGCTCTCCGCCGGAGAGTGCAGTTGATGACCCCACTGGGCTAGGGGCGACCGCGCCGGTACGAACCCACCCCGTCTGAGGTCGCCTGGTGGCACGATGTCGTCGATGAACACTTTCGGTCTGGTCCTGTTGGCCGTCGGGGTGCTTGTGGCGCTCATCGGAGTGATGATCGCGGCCACGGGCCGCCCGGCGCGAGGTGATACCCAGCCGGTCGACCGCTCCGACTGGGCGGCCTACGACCAGGGGCCGGATCCGGCCGTGGACCACGGCGGCGACGGTAGACCCCGCTCGAGAAGGACGACCACGGTGGGTCTCGCGATGCTCACGGTGGGCCTCGTCGTGGCGCTGGCAGGCGGCGTTGTGTGGGCACTGCCCGGTACCGGGGGTTCCGCGGACACCGCGGCCTGGGAGTCGGGAGCCCCCCCGAATGCCGAGCGGACGGAAGCCTCCGCGACCGCCACCGCGCCGACGACCTCACGTCGGGATGAGCCGGGTGATGACGAGCCGCGGCGCGGACCCGGGACCGAGTGCGGCCTGGTACAGCCGACATACGGCGAACCAGCCCAGGTGCGGATCGAGCGCGGCACCATCGGATGTGCGGAGGCTGAGCGGGTCGTCCAAAAATACTACGACCTCCCGGCGGATCCGAACGGCGGCAACACCGCCCCCAAGGAGTTCGACGGCTGGAGGTGCACCACGGCCACGGCGGGCGCCGCCGGGGAGCGGGGTTACGGGACGTCCTGCCTTAAGGGGGATGTCCAGTTGGTGGTCCCGAATTCAATGGATTCCGGCTCCCCGCAAAGGGATTCCGGTCTCTCGGAGGGCGGTTCGCGCCCGTACGGTGACCTGGGCCTGGCGATTCCCATGACCAGACCGTCGTGCGACGGCCGCGGGATCGTCGTCCTCTACTCCGCAGTGTTGCCCGGGGCGTACGAGTCGGAGATCCGAACTGCGTTGGCGTCCAACCCGGGCGCGCGCTACCTGCGCACCGATCAGGCCTGTCCGTCACTTCGTCAGCGCGACGAGAACGGCAACGTGATCTATGCGGTGTACCGCGAGTCCGGATACAGCAGAGCCGAGCTCTGCGCGGACGTGGTGACGGCACCGGCCGGCGCCTACGGGCGGTGGCTCGACACCACCAGCGACCCGACGGTTCTCGTGAGCTGCTAAGACTGCAGACCCACTCGAGTCGGCGAAGGGTGCGCTCAGGGCGTAGCGCCATTCCACGCGTCGACCCGCGCCAGGGCGTCGCGCTTAAGATCGGCGGGCGCGAACGAGGAGTTGATCGACGCCCGGGCGCACCCGGCCAACCGCGCCTCCGGGATCCCCATCCGCTCGCGCGCCAGCACGTACTCGTCCACCACGTCGACGCCGAACAGCAGCGGGTCGTCGGCGCCGATCGAGCAGCGGACCCCGGCGTCCAGCAGCGTGGGGAGCGGGTGGTCCTCGAGCGTGGGGTACACGCCCAGGACCACGTTCGAACTCGGGCACACGTCCAGGCAGACCCCGCTCGCGGCGAGCTGCTCCACCACCCGGGGGTCCTCGGCGGCACGGACCCCGTGCTGGATGCGGTCGACGCCCAGCTGCAGTGCGGACCGCACCTCCTCGGGCCCGGCCAGCTCTCCGGAGTGCGGGACCACGCCCAGACCGGCGTCGC
>NZ_JAALDX010000226.1:0-16272 GCF_014145095.1 Dietzia sp. SLG310A2-38A2
CCGCCGGCAGACTCCCCAGCGGCGCACGCCCAGTCGGGAGCGGGACCGGCCGGTGCCAGCCTCGGCCCGCTCCGGCCGGGTGGGCTCGACCGCGCATCCGGAGGCCCACCGGCTCACCACGCGAACCGATCTCTCGGACACCGTGCTGGGCCCGCGGAACTACACGCCTCGGCGGATCGGTCTCCTCGCCGTCGTCGCCATCATTCTGCTCGTGACGGTGTCGTTCCCCCTGCGCAATCACTACCAGTTCCTCTCGGACGAGAAGGCGGTGGCGCAGGAGCGGGCGGCGCTGCAGGCCACGATCGCCGAGCTCGAGGCCGAAGAGCAGCTGCTCGCCGATCCGGCGTACATCGAGCAGCAGGCCCGCATCCGCTTCGGCGCCGTCAAGCCGGGGGAGACCCCGTACCGGGTGAGCCCGGTGGATCCGGTGGAGCAGGCGGCGGCCGAACAGCGCGCGGCCGAGCTGGCGGCGCTGCCGTGGCAGACGCGGGTGTGGGACTCCATCTCGGTGCCCGCCGATCCGATCTTCCCGGAGAACTCGAATCTCCCGGGGGGCACGTCGGTCCTCGAGGGCACCAGCATCCCCGGCGGCCCCGACACCCCGGCCGTTCCGGTCGATCCCCAACGCGGGAATCTCGGCGTCGAGACCCCGGGCGTCGACACCCCGCAACCCCAACCACAGGAGGACCCCCCAGCGTGAGCGCCGAACACAGCGTGTCCAGTGACGATCTCGAGGCGATCGAGGCCCAGCTGGGCCGGCGGCCGCGCGGGGTGCTGGAGGTGTCCTACCGCAGCCCCGACGGCAGGCCCGGGGTGGTCAAGACCGCGCCGCGGCTGGAGGACGGCACCCCGTTCCCCACGCTGTACTACCTCACCGATCCGCGGCTCACCGCTGAGGCGAGCCGTCAGGAATCCGCGGGGATCATGAGGGGGATGACGACGAGGTTGACCGCCGACCCCGAGATGGCCCTCAACTACACCCAGGCACATGAGCGGTATCTGTCTCAGCGCAACGAGATTGAGGACCTCGGTACCGATTTCTCCGGTGGCGGAATGCCCGAGCGGGTCAAGTGCCTGCACGTGCTGATGGCGTACGCACTGGCCGAGGGGCCCGGGGTGGTGTGGCTTGGCGACGAGTCCGTGGCGCTGGCCTGCGAGGCCGGACTGCGCGGCAATGCGCTGCCCGAGGACTGGCCCACGCCCGAGGAGCTGGGCGTGCCCGACTACTACGCGCAGGAGCAGGAGTGACCTCGGCTGCTCCCGATAGCGCCGTCCGGGTAGGAGCCGTCGACTGCGGCACCAACTCCATCCGTTTGCTCGTCGCCGAGGGCGTGCCCGGGCAGCCCGGGCTCACCGACGTCACCCGCGAGATGCGGATCATCCGGCTGGGCGAAGGCGTGGACGCCACCGGCAGGCTCTCGACCGAAGCGATCTCCCGGTGCCGCACCGCGCTCACCGACTACACAGCCACCATGGCCGAGCTCGGCGTGCAGTCGGTGCGCATGGTCGCCACTTCCGCGACCCGCGACGCCAGCAACAAGGACGAATTCTTCGACATGACCGCCGAGGTGCTCGGTGCGCACTTCTCGGGCGCGGTCGCCGAGGTAATCAGCGGCCAGACCGAGGCCGAGCTGACCTTCGCCGGCGGGGTGAGCGACCTCGACCCGTCCGACGGGCCATTCGTGGTGACCGACCTCGGCGGCGGGTCCACGGAGATCGTGGTGGGCGAGATCGTGAAGGGGGAAGTCCGAATCCTCGGTGCCCGCAGCCTCGACGTGGGCTGTGTGCGCCTCACCGAGCGGGTGCTCCACTCGGACCCGCCCACTGCCGCCGAGATCGCCGATGCCCGCGCCGTGATCGCCGACGCGCTCGCTGAGGCCGGGGAGGTGCCGGTGGGCCGCGCTGCTCGCTGGGTGGGCGTGGCCGGCACCTTCACTACGTTGAGTGCGCTGGCGCAGGGGCTGGGGGAGTACGACCCCGAGCTGATCCACGGCAGCGTAATTCCTTTGGATCGCATGCGCGAGGTCTGCGACCGCTTGGTGGCGTCGTCGGTGGCCGAGCGTCGCAGCCTCGGGCCGATGCACCCGGGCCGCGCCGACGTGATCGGCGGGGGCTCCATCGTGGTTCAAGCGCTGTGTGATGTGATGGCAGAGCGCGCCGGGTTGTCCGAGCTCACGGTAAGTGAGAAGGACATCCTGGACGGCATCGCGATGTCGGTGCTTACCCGCCTGGCTGGCTAGCTCGGCCCTGGCGCGCTGTGCGCCACCCGACCCCGCTCCGGCGGGGCCGGCAAGCCCCCATAGCCCAATTGGCAGAGGCAGACGGCTTAAAACCGTCACAGTGTCGGTTCGAGTCCGACTGGGGGCACACAAACCAGCGATGGTGTTCTGGCGGCGGCTCGTGTCGTGTCGCGTCGGAACTATGCACTTATGGTCTAGCAAGGCTTACACTCCCCATCCGGTTTTTCCCCGTTATGGAAAGGGACGTCCTATCCCATGTTCGGCCAATGAAGTCCGAATCGTTGGAGTAAACACTACTGTTTGCCAGTGTGACTGAAGTTGTGATTCCGCCCGCGGCTGTGCCCGAAGTCGGACAGATCGTTACCGTTAGGGGAGCGAACTGGGCTGTCGTCGACGTTCAGCAGCAGGGCTTAGGCCGGTCCACTGCGGATGATGCTGCTGCACAGCTTCAGCACGCAGTGACCCTTCAGTCTGTCCAAGAAGACAGGCTGGGACACGAGCTCAAGGTCGTTTGGGAGCTTGAGCAGGGGCGCAGTGCCCTGGCGCATCTTGGTCTGCCCGAGGGAATCGACCCCGAGAAGTTTGATGATCCCAACAGGCTCGCGGCCTTCATTGACGCTTTGCGGTGGGGTGCGATCACCAGCGCTGACGATGGCACAGTCCAGGCCCCATTCCGAAGTGGTGCCAACGTCGAGCCGTACCAGCTGACCCCACTCAAGCGGGCCTTGGCAAGCCCACGTGCGAATTTGCTGCTCGCTGATGATGTAGGCCTCGGCAAGACGATCGAGGCCGGTTTGGTGATACAAGAGCTCCTCCTGCGTCATCGCGCCCGAACAGTGCTCGTGGTCTGCCCTGCGGGTCTGGTTTTCAAATGGCAAGACGAGATGCAGGAGAAGTTCGGCCTCGACTTCACCGTAGTCAATTCGGAGACGATGAAGGATGTACGTCGATCGCACGGTGTCCATGCGAACCCTTTCACGCTGTTCCCTCGGATCATCGTCTCGATGGCATGGTTGCCCGGGCAGCGGGCTCAACGACTGCTCCGAGCTGCGTTCACTAACACCGCTCAGCGCTTTGCCTTCGACATCCTTGTTGTCGATGAGGCCCACCACGTGGCTCCTAGTAGTCCGGTGCGCACTAATAAGGTCGGGCAGGAGCGAAGGGGTTACGCAGTCGATTCGCAGCGGACCCGTGCTGTTCGGGAGATCGCAGAGCGCTCCGAGCACCGTCTTTTCCTCAGCGCTACCCCGCACAACGGATATACGGAGTCGTTCGCTGCGCTTCTGGAGATGATCGATCCACAGCGATTCGTCCGCGGCAACAAGATCGACCCGGTGGCACTTGAGGAGGTCGCGGTTCGTCGTCTTAAGCGTGATCTCAAGGAGGCGAAGGGGTTTCTCGCACGGGAGGTGAGTCAGCTCAATTACACCCCGACGGACGGCGAATCATCTGCATACGACCGGCTTCTCGCCCTCACGCAGCGTAGGGACAAGGCTGTCGCCGCAGGTGGCGCGAGCCGGACGGCGAGAGACATGGCGACATTGCTGCTGAAGAAGCGATTCTTCTCCTCGCCCGTTGCGTTCGCACGAACTGTAGACGTCTACCGTGACACTCGCGCCCGCGGTCTCGACGTCAAATTCGACCTCGACTATGACGAGATCTTCGGTCCCGATTCCGATGAGTTGGAGGAGGGCATGGTCGATCATCCCGAGCTTGAGGCGCTGAGAGAGGCGAAGAGCTCGCTGCCCCCGCTCACTGAGGAAGATATAAATGATCTTGGCTGGCTCAGCGAGTGGGGCCACCGGTTCGAGGGCCGGCCCGACTCAAGGCTCGATGCGTTGCTGTCCTACGTCGAGGGCACGCTCCGGTCGCACGGGGACTGGAACAATGAGCGTCTCGTCGTCTTCACCGAGTATGTCGATACGCTGCGTTGGGTCCGCGACATCCTGCGCCAGCAAGGCTACGAGAACGACCGTGTCGAGATCATCGACGGTGGCACGGACGCAGAGACCCGTGAGTTAATTCGCGCCCGCTTTAACGAAAGCCCTGCCAAGACGCCTGTTCGGATCCTGCTGGCCACTGACGCGGCTGGGGAGGGCATTGACCTGCAGAACCACTGCCACCGGTTGATCAACTTCGATATCCCGTTCAACCCTAATCGCCTTGAGCAGCGTATCGGCCGGATCGATCGCTACGGCCAGACGCAGGTCCCTGATATTCGCCATTTCGCTCCTGTTGCCAGTGGCGGGAGCTCGCTTAGCAAGGACGTCGATCTGTTGGCCCGCGTCGCGGTCAAGATCGACCAGATTATGCGCGACCTTGGCTCGGCCAATGAGATCATCGCGCCCGACCTGCAACGTCAGTTCGGAGGCGAGGTAATCAAGGGTCGCCGGGCAAAGGCGGAGAAGGATCCGATTGCCGGCATGATGGGCGGTGAGAAGGTGCTCAACGCGGAGTTGGCACGACTTGAGCAGAATCTCGCCGAGAGTCGAGAGCGACTCCATCTTCGCCCGGAGAACCTGCAGCGCGTGGTCGAGACGGCGTTCGAGCTTAATAATCTTCCTCCGCTTGAACTAGTCGGCTCCGCGGACACTGACGTGCCTGTGTTCCGATTGCCAAATCTTGACAACTCCTGGGAGCAGGTCACCCGCAGTCTCTACACCCGTCTGGACGAAAAAAAGGTGAGGCCCCGTCCGATCGCCTTCGATCCCCAGGTGTTGACGGAGGACCCTGAGGTCGTCTATATGCATCTCGGTTCGCCCTTGCTTCAGCGTTCCACCCGGCGCCTTCGCTCCGCACTGTGGGGCGGTGACCGAGCGTTGGAAAGAGTGACCGCCACGGTCGTACCTGGTCTTCAGGAGTCCTATGCCGTCGCAGTCACCCGGATAGTGTTGGTGGGTCGAGCCGGTTTGCGCCTCCATGAGGAGATTTTCCTTGCCGGCACCCGGCTAGCTCGCCGACAGGCAGTGGGTGAGCATCGTGCCGAGGAACTGCTGGAATCGGCGCTCGACCGCGCAGACCTAGTGGGTGTCCCGCCAGCGATCGCCACGCAAATTGCCGCCGCATGGAACACCGGGAGCGAAGATGGGCTTCGCGCTCGCGTCCAGAAGGCCATCGGCGACCGCGCCACGCGTCGCCGCAATGACGTCGAAGCACACCTTGTCGATCGGCGCGAAGCTGACATAGCGCGCGTCGGCGAGATCTTCGACCGGTTCGGGCAGACGCTGCGTGATGCACTCAGAGAGGCGGAAGTCATGAACCGTGACCCCCAGCTTGCCCTGTTTGAGGACGAGCATCGTCAGAGCGAGCGCGACCTTCGCGAAATCCGTCGTCGTATCGACGCACTGGACGAGGAACGTGAGCGCGAGCTTACGGCCGTTGGGACCAGATACGAGGACATCCGCACATGGGAGTTCCCGGCCGCCGTGATTTTCGCCCTTGCCCCGAACGACGCGGAGAACGGGCTGGTGATTCGATGAAAAAGCGCACCCACGGGATCGCCGACGTCCACAGCGATTGGCTTTCTCAGGTCGACGTTGACGGACCATTCCTCGCCTACCCGGTGATCAAGGATATGTGGCCCAACGGCGTCGACCGCCTCGGAAACACCGACGAACGCCTCATCATCTTCAAGCAGGCATACGCCCAATGGCAGCGCGCCTTCGACCAATATGTGGAGCAACCTAAGACGCCGGAATCGAAGGAGACCTACGACGCCGTACGGCGGGCTTGGATCGACGTTGTCATCAACGAAATGGCCGAGTGGGATGACCTGCACTCAGTCTCAGACTGCACGGTCCGCTCACCAGGCGAGCAGATCACCGTCACCGCGACCTCCGGACTTAAGGGACGCGAAGGCGAAACGGCAGCGTTGCTTCTAGTTTGCGACCCCACCTCCGGGCTGCGGGACGCCGGTCTTGACGGCTGGGCTGCCACCGAGGTCGACCGCCTGGCCATGTTGCTTCGCAAAGCGAAGGTCGAGGTAGGTCTCGTCACTGACGGCCAATGGTGGGCGTTGGTCTGGGCCAAGGAAGGCAAACCGAGCGGCTCCGGCATGGTGAATGCGCTGACCTGGGCTGAGGAACCGCTGCTTCGCGACGCGTTTTTTACTCTGATTGACCAGCGTCGTTTTCGTGCATCCGACGCCGAGCAGTGCCTGCCCCGCCTCTTCGAGCGCAGCGAGCTCGAAGCTGAGGAGATCACTGAGGCGCTCGGCACTCAGGTGCGCCGGTCCGTTGAGCTCCTTGTGCAAGCCTTCTCGGAGGCCCGGCTTGAGGCTGCGGAGGCCGGTGCCCCAGATCCCCTCACGGACAGGCCTGACGACATATACCAAGCCGCCGTGACGGTGATGATGCGGATCGTTTTTCTGCTCTTCGCTGAAGAGCGGGACATGCTCCCAACCGAGCAGCTCTATTGGGATTCCTACGCCTTCAAGGGACTCCTTGAGAATCTGCGGGTTCAGGCGGCAGGAGGAGAAGAGCAGCTGGATGAGAGCTATGACGCGTGGCACCGGTTGCTTGCCGTCAGCCAGGCACTGCATGGGGGAGTCAACTACGACGAGATGCGAATGCCCGCGTACGGCGGATCGCTTCTCGACCCAGAGCGCTTCCCCTGGCTCCATGCCACGGACAGTCGCGGACTTCGACTCAAGGTCTCCGACCGAGTGATGCTCCATGTGTTGGAGTCGGTGCAGACCGTCGTCGCCAAAGGCGAACGGCGCCGGATCTCCTTCCGCGAGATCGACGTCGAGCAGATCGGCTACATCTATGAAGGTCTCCTCGGCTACTCTTGCGCCGAGGTCGCTGACGACATCATCCTCGGACTCGTAGGCAAGGACGGGGCCGAACCTGAGATCCCGCTGTTCGCCATCAACGACTTGTGCGACGAGCACGGCGACGACTCCAAGAAGTTCGCCACGGCTCTCGTTCGTTGGATAAAGGAGAACCAGCCGGCTGCGACGGGAAAGTCCGTCGCAGCGCTGACCAAGCTCGTTGGCAGGGAACCGGCCGGCGACGACCGTGCGGAACTGGTCAGGATGTTGTCCCCGGTCTCGGGCGGAGACCGAGACCTACTAGAGACCCTGGTCAGCTGGGGAAACCTGATCCGCCGCGACCTTCGCAACATCCCACTAGTGATACCCGTCGGCGGCCTCGTCGTGATTGAGACGCCTTCGCGAAAGAACGCGGGAGCTCACTACACGCCTAGGTCATTGGCCGAAGAGGTCGTACTCCACGCTCTGCAGCCTCTCGTCTACGAGCCGGGACCGCTTCAGACTAATGACGGCAACGAATGGAAGCTCAAGTCTTCCGCCGCGATCGTCGACCTGAAGGTCGCAGATATCGCGGCCGGATCTGGCGCCTTCCTGGTAGCCGCAGCCCGATTCCTCTCGGAGCGTCTCGTCGAGGCATGGATCGAGGAAGGCCTGCTGGACGAGCTTGCCTCGGTCGACCCCGAGGAGCTACGCCGACGTGCGCTGAGGGAAGTAATTGCCCGCTCCCTTTTCGGCGCTGACATCAACCCAATGGCCGTCGAGATGTGCAAGCTCTCGCTCTGGCTGATTTCTATGGACAAGACAAAGCCATTCTCTTTCGTAGACGACAAAATCTTCTGCGGCAACTCTCTTCTTGGACTGACCTCGGTCGACCAGTTGCGCGACCTGCATATCGCGCCGAAGCCAACGAACAAGCAGCAGCAACTGCTGATCGATGTTGATATGAAGATATCGGCTGCGACGCAGCTGAGACTGGAGATGGCGAGTCCCGTTGACGACCAGGACCCGATGCGGTCGTCACGAGCTAAGTCACGATTGTTGGAGCAGTTCAGACTGATGACCGGTGAGCTCAAGCTCATCGCCGATGGGCTAGTCGCTGCTGCGTTGCCCCTGGGCGGCAAGCCGGGGCGCCAGCTTGACGATGCATTCAAGACGCTGACTTGGCAGCTAAATGAGGCGTTCCCTATTGACGGTTCTGTGGGCGACCCGACGAAGCTCCTCGACCGCATCGCTTCGGGGCTGGCGCCGGCTGTGGAAACTGACTACGAGCGGTGGGAACCGCTTCACTGGGTTCTTGAAGCTCCCGACGTCATAATTGACCGGGGTGGTTTCGACGCAATCATTGGTAATCCTCCGTTCCTGGGTGGTCAAAAGCTCACCGGCTCGATGGGGAGCAACGTTCGCGATTGGTTGATCCACGTCCTCGCGGAGGGGGCCCGCGGGAGTGCAGACCTAGTAGCTTACTTCTTCCTCCGTGCTCGCCAGTTACTTCGGAGTGGCGGAACCATTGGATTGATCGCGACAAATTCAATTGCCCAGGGTGTTTCTCGAGAGGTTGGTCTTGAGAGGATGGTCAAGTCGGGAATTGAGATTACGCGCGCCGTTAGAAGTCAGCCTTGGCCGGCAGCTACGGCCAACCTTGAGTATGCCGCGGTGTGGGGCGCCGCAATGGCCATTTCTCCGACTGTAGTTCGAGTCGTTGATGACGAGCCCGCTCTTCGGATTTCATCCCTACTTGAGGCGGAAGGTCGGGTTCAGGGCGATCCTCTCCGGTTGCGCGCGAACGCGAACATCGCCTACCAAGGGTGCATCGTGCTAGGAAAAGGCTTTACGGTGACGAGCGAAGAGGCCTTTCAGATGGTTGAAGATAGTCCAGAGAATCGACAGGTTGTTCGTCCTTACCTTAACGGAGAGGATTTAAACCAGACCCCTACCATGACGGCCACACGGTGGGTGGTGGATTTTGCCGAGATGTCTGAAAAGCAGGCATCAGCGTTTAGAGTTCCCTACAGCAAAGTTAAGCGCGACGTCCGCCCTTACCGTTTGGAGAATTCGGACGCAGGTGCTAGAAAGTTCTGGTGGCGGTTCCTGCGTCCGCGACCCGCGATGCGTGCCTCGCTTGAAGGGATGGACCACGCTATCGTAATCGCTCAGGTAAGTCGTACTTTGATGCCGGCGGTTGTCTCGACAAACCAAGTACTCGATGCGAAACTGGTTGTTTTCTCGAGCGATGATTGGGGCCTTCTTGGTGTCCTTTCTTCTTCCCCTCATCAACTGTGGGCGATCAAGTACGGGACGACCATGCGAACGGATGCCACGTATACGCCTAGCACTGTTTTTGAAACGCTCCCGCTGCCGATGGAACTGTCGGAAGTTGCCGACCTGGCCAAGCGCTTGCACTGTACGCGTGAAGAAATCATGTTGGGAAGAAACATCGGACTTACTCATTTATATAATTTGGTGAACGATTCGAGATTGCCTGCGGGGCTTGACGCTGAGCTAGATCGAATGAGAGAGATGCACGCAGATCTCGATCGGTCGGTAGTGGATGCGTACGGATGGGCGGACCTTCAGTTGGAGCATGGGTTCCATACTTACCGGAATGTGGAACGGTGGTCAGTTAGCGCATTGAACCGCTTGGAGATCCTCGATCGACTTCTGGAACTGAACTACAAGCGAGCCCGAGACGAAGGACTGCTAGTTCCTTCGCCGAACTGGCCGAGCGGACAAGAGGAATCGACAGTATGACAGTCAGCGCATCCACCGTAGTTCGGTCCGACTTGATTGCGCTGATTAAGCAGGAGTTGCTTGGTCCGCGCAACGGACCGACGGAGGAGCTCAAGGGGACGCCGCGCGCAGCCTATATGGTCGGATCTTTGGCGCCGGTCACCGTCGACCCGACGCAAACTTTCAGTGCCGGAACTGACGACGGTGCCAACCCAGCAGAGACAGGGCGCGCCATCGTCGATCTTGACCCTATGGCGAACGGTCAGTCGGGTGTCCCGGTACCTACGGACGAAGACCCTGCTGAAGACAATGAAGAGAGGGATGAGGGTGCGAAGGGTGCGTTGTCGCATCCGTCCTCGATGGGACTCCGATTGCAGGTCCCACGTGACTGTGGGGTCCTCAGCGTTACCGCATCCTGGGGGCGTTACGAGGCGTTCCGCAAAGAGAATGAAGACGGCCGAAAGATCCAGTTCTCCAGGCGTATCCCATTCGAGCGAACCGCTGAGATCGATGTACGAGAGCACGACAACCACGTCGCACTACCGCCGATTGCCCTCGATGCCGATGTGACGCTGCGTGTCGAACTCTATCCGCGTGATGACCGCACGATCGTCGAGTTGGCGCTCTCTAATGACCGCACCACTGCCCTGGATGCGCCGCCAGGGGACTGGCTTTTTCAGACCAAGTTAAAGGTGGAAGCAAACGGCGGAGATGCTGTGTTTCTGCCTACGCGAGATGTGCTCGCCGATGGTTATGGCGAGCTCGACCCGGAGCGGCAGCGGCTCGACTTGCAGTACCGCCACCGGCTCGAGTTCGCTATCGGACGCACGGCCTCGGTCACGTGGGCGGAGGGATTCGATGCTGAGGGAGACTCGCTGCGGCGCGCAACCTCTGTTGAGACGCTCTGGCTGCCGACTGCTGACGTTCCGCAGACCATCGCGGGAAAAGGGGACGGGGCAGAAACGGCGATGCGGGTTCTCATGGACCTTGGGCATGACGGAGTCGATGACGCTCTCATGTCGCTTGTTGACGGCTACCGTGAGTGGCTGGACAAGCAGGTTTCGCTAGCCGTTCATCTGCCGAGTCACCTCCAGATGATCGCGGACGAGGCGATCGGTGAGGCGGGACTTGTGGTGTCTCGGCTGAAAGCAGGGCTCGAACTACTTGAGACGAACCCGCAGGCACTGCAGGCATTTCGGTTCATGAATCAGACCATGCGTGACCAGCGGATGCGCACTCAGGTTGCAGCAAAACGGTCCGAACGCGGGACACTTTCGATCGAGGACGCGGTCGCTGAAGTAGAGGAGATCGGCGACGACGCGGCTCGTTGGCGGCCCTTCCAGCTCGCCTTCATCTTGCTTCAGCTGCCGTCACTCACCGACGCCACCGACGGATTCCGTAGTGGTCCAGCTGCGAACGTCGAGTTGCTGTTCTTCCCCACTGGTGGTGGTAAGACTGAGGCGTACCTCGGACTGGCGGCATTCACCTTCGCGATCCGGCGTCTCCAAGGGGTCATCCAGACCGACGGCGGCGTCCTGGATGGAGGTGACGGCGTCGCCGTTCTCATGCGTTATACGTTGCGTCTGCTCACATCCCAGCAGTTCCAGAGAGCAGCTGCGCTGGTTTGTGCTGCAGAACTGACGCGTCAGGCCGACCCAGCCACCTGGGGCGAACGCTCCTTCAGTATCGGCCTATGGGTCGGCTCGGCCGTCAGCCCCAAGCGTTACACCGACGCGAAACAACAGGTGGAGGCTGCCCGACAGGACACGGGCAAGTCGCACGGTCTGACCGTCCTTCAGTTACAGCGTTGTCCGTGGTGTGGCTCCAAGATCGACCCGAAGCGGGATCTGCACACAGTCAGCGCGACTGAGCGGATCGAGGTGCGGTGCGGTGACCGCAAGGGACTCTGCCCGTTCTCCCTCGATGGGGGCGCGGGTCCGTTGCCGATCACGACCGTCGACGACGAGCTCTATAGAAATCCGCCGACGTTCCTCTTAGCCACGGTCGATAAGTTCGCTCGACTGGCCCGCGAGGGTGAGGCAGCCAGCCTCTTCGGGTACGTGTCCGAGCGGTGCGCGCGCCATGGCTACCGTCATCCCGACAGTCGGGGCGCGTGCAAGGAGTCGTCCTTGTCGCATACCGCTAGAACAGAGGGTGGCGTCAGTTACCCGAAGGTGACCTTCCAGCCGGTGAACCGCTTGCGTCCGCCGGACTTGATCATCCAGGACGAACTGCACCTGATCACAGGCGCGCTCGGAACAGCTGTCGGTGTCTTTGAGAACGCTGTCGATGTGCTGTCCTCTTACGAGCAGGATGGCACTACCGTTCGTCCGCTAGTGGTCGCGTCTACGGCCACAGTGCGGAACGCCCTAAACCAGGTCACTGCGCTTTACGGTCGCGGGGTCGCGGTCTTCCCGCCTCAGGTGCTTGACGTTCGCGACACCTTCTTCTCAAAAGAGAAGCACGTCTCGGATGACGATCCCGGACGAAAATATATCGGGGTCTGCGCCCACGGCATCAGGCTGACACTCGCCGAGATCCGGATGTCAGAGGTTCTGCTGCTGGCAGGTCAGAAGCTTCTCGATGAGCACGGCGACGCTGCGGACCCTTACCTGACCACTGTCGGTTATTTCTCCGCAACGCGCGAATTGGCCGGCATGCGCAGATACCTTGATGACGATGTCACTACTCGTGTCGCTGGCAACACCGAACCGTTCCCGCGGCGCACCACCGACTGGACCCGACTCTCAATCGGCGAGCTCACTTCGCGAATTTCGGCGGAGGAAATTTCCAGGACCCTCGACCATCTCGCTGTTCCGTTCGGCGATCGCTGGACAACCAGGGGGAAAGCCGCTTACGGCACGGCATATAAAGTCGCGGTCGAGGCAAAGCAGCCGTTACCAAAGTCCCCGCCACGCCCCTATGACGTGGTCCTGGCCACCTCGATGCTCCAAGTTGGTGTTGACGTCCCCCGGCTCGGTCTGATGCTGGTCGTGGGGCAGCCGAAGAATACTGCCGAGTACATCCAGGCCTCGTCACGAGTTGGTCGTGATGCGCGTAAGCCGGGACTCGTGGTGTCGCTAGCGAACTGGTCGCGACCCCGCGATATGTCCCATTTCGAGTCGTTCAGGCACTACCACGAGACCTTTTATGCACAGGTCGAGGCACTGAGTGTGACCCCCTATTCCGACACTGCGATGGAGCGGGGCTTAATGGGCATGTTGGTCAGCGCAATCAGGGTCGTCGACGAAGGCCAAGCGTCGTCGCTGTCCCCGGCTGTCGGCGCGGGGGAGGTCCTCAGCAAACTGCCTGTTGCTCAGAGCATCATCGATCGGCTGGTCGCTCGGGCACAGCTCGCTGCGCCGGATTCACAGACGCTCGACCGTATGCGTCAGAAGCTGCTTCAACGCCTTGACCGTTGGTACGACAAGGCAAACGAATACGGCGGGGCTCTTGTCTATGAACGTCCCCGGAAAGACCAAGTCGAATGGCCGCTTCTCATCAGCCCAGAGACCACTGTGACGACGCCGGCAGACCGAGTGTTCGTCGTCGCTAATTCGATGCGTGAGGTCCAGCCAGAGTTCAACATTCTTGTTAGCCCGGCGCCAGCCAACCTCGCATTCAAGGAGCCGGCCGCATCCCCAGCATGGGGCTTCCCGAAAGTAGATGACGCGTGAGCGACGCACCTGTCGAGCCCGGGACAACAGACGGTGCACTGGCGCCCGTCACAGTCGGACTAGCGGAACTCAACCCGATCGCCGACATCGAGGCCAAGGCGACGAAGAACCGAAGCAAGGTTGGTTCGGTACGCCCGTCAGCTTTGCTCTACACCTCGGGCATCGGTGCCACCGTCGACCTGCCTCACCTTTCTGTCATGCCGCATGGCTTGGACGCTTGGCAGCGTTACTATGACCGTCGTCCCGGGGGCGCAGACGTGGTTGTCGAACCACGCTTACTGGATCTGGTCCGGGCCTATATCGGTGCCCAAGTGACCCAGCTCCGCAAAGCGCCGTGGGCGCCCGAAACGCCGGGCGGGTTTGGAGACGAAGCGATCGACCTTGGGATCCCGGCTCGGGTGTTCCCCCAGTGGCTGCGCTGCACAGGGTGCAACTTGCTCGCACCAGTCAGCCATCCGATCTTCGAGTTCAAGAACGTGCTGAAATACCGGCCTGACCAGGCGTCGTTCATCCACAAGGGCTGCAAGGGTTGGAGCCTGGGCTCAGGCAAGACCAAAGCCAGAAAGGGCCGAGACCAGGCAGCCGTTCCTGCTCGCTACTTGATCGCTTGCGTCAATGGTCACATCGACGAGTTCCCCTACGTCGCTTGGGTCCATCGTGGTCGCAACTGCCCGAACGCCAAGGTTCCGCAGCTCCGGATGCGTGAGTGGAAGAGCAACCTTGGTCCTGACGTCCAGATCATCTGTCTGTCCTGCGATGCTCGGCGGGGGATGCTGGAAGCTACTGGTCCTAAAGCCGCCGAAAAGTTGCCGCACTGCCGAGGCAGGCACCCGCACCTGGACGCTTTCTACCAGTGCGATCAGCCGGGGAAGTTGATGATGCTTGGGGCAGCCAACCAGTGGTTCGCCTCCACGGTTGGACTTCTCGCCTTGCCCCGCGAAGAGGTGGCTTCTGTAATCGACCTATTGCCGGTACTCCAGGCACTCCCACCCGAAGTGGTCGCATCGGCGACCTCGAAGGACGCTCTGGCCGGATTCCGAGGATGGGCTGGGAGCCTCACACAAAGCGAGCTCTTTGGAAACTCCACCGACGATGTGCTGTGGGAGGCGATCGAGACGCTCAAGGGCGGTGTGATCTCGCCCCCAGCCGCAGCGGTGAGCACCGATCCGAGTGACGTCTTGTTGCCTGAGTGGCTCGTACTCACCAACGAGGTGAAGTACACAAAGCACTCCGGGTCCGCGGACTTCCGCGCTGTTCGCCGAGAGGTGCCTGAGAGTTTGGAGCCGCTCATCAATGAGGTCGTTGCCGTCGAGAAACTCAAGAAGGTCAACGCGTTCGTCGGTTTCACGCGGATCGATGCGCTCGACCGCATTGACGACAGCAAGAACAGGGTCGCGCCGCTCACCCGCGATGGCCGACCGACCTGGGTGCCAGCTACCGAGGACCGCGGCGAAGGCTTCTTCCTGCGCTTCGATGAACCGACAGTGGTCGCATGGGAGAACAAGATCCTTGAGATGAATATCTGGGAGACTTACCGCCGTGCTCACGAGCTTAACTTCAAGCGCCGGACCAGTAAGACTTCCGACGGAACAATTGATCCCGACAGTCGATTCCCGGCACCACGGTATTGGGCGATCCATTCGCTGTCTCACTTACTGATCAGGGAAGCAGCGATGTCGAGCGGCTACGGCTCGGCCAGTCTCACCGAGAGGATCTACGCATGGCGTGAGGACGGCGACCGACCGGCTGCGGCCGGTCTGCTCATCACCACGACGGCCTCCGACAGCGAAGGAACGCTCGGCGGTCTCGTTGATCTGGCGCGTCCGGTACGACTTGGGGCGCTTGTCCACGACGCGATCCGGCGAGGCGAGCGATGCTCCAGCGATCCGATTTGCTCCCACCGTCGCCCTCGGGGAAAAGAGGATTTCCTCCATGGCGCTGCCTGCCACTTCTGCCTGTTCGTCAGCGAAACCAGCTGTGAGCGAACCAACCGGTTCCTGGACCGACGACTGCTCCTCGACCTGATGGTGGATACCGATATCGCGACGCCGGGCCTACTGCTCCCGATCCTTCGGGACTGATCTGTGACCCCCGTCGCCCGCTTGGGCGAATTGCTTGCTCCCGCCGAGGCTGGAGCGATTGCTGCCGCCCTGCGTCAACAAGGGCTGCCACACCTAGCAGCGCAGCGCGCCTTCGCGGTCAACCGAGTAGAGGTGAGGGCCTTGCTAGCGGCCCTCGTCGCAAAGGCAGGCAGCGCCGAGCTCGCGGCCGCTGTCCTGGACGGCATTGCAGCAGTCCCTCGCAGGGCACGCCCCGAACCAGTGTGGACTGCTCCAACCGTTCCAGGACTCGGCGGTCGAACGACGCTCGCCGCGGCTGAACTCATTAACAGAGCAACGACAACTGTGTACGCAGCAACCTACTCCGCCGGCGTAGGGTCGGACTATGTTCAGGCGTTGACGCATGCCATCGATCGCGGAGTCGCCGTAACGGTGATCGTCGACCGCGGAATGCAGCTGAAGAACGGCGGTGTGATCCCGAAGGCTCTTGCTGGCGCAAGAGTGTGGGCGTACGCGCCGGAGCCAGTGGGGGAGTACGTCCCTCTGCAACATGCGAAGCTTGTCGTGGTCGACCGAACCTCTGCGCTGGTTACCAGTGCCAACTTCTCCAACGCTGCCGCGAAACTCAACCTTGAGTGCGGCCTCCTGAGCCATGATATGGCGGTCGCGGACGACCTCGTGCGGCAGCTGGAAACCCTCTACGAGCACGGGGCGCTGGTCGCGTACTGAACCGCCCCAGGTTTCCCGCCGCTCCCTATGTGGGTTGCAGCTCTCGGTTGAGAGCGGCGTAGTAGCTC
>NZ_JAALDX010000226.1:16282-19641 GCF_014145095.1 Dietzia sp. SLG310A2-38A2
GCCGTGCTCGACCTGCTGCGCCGCCGCCCGCTGGCAACCCTGGTCGGCGTGACCGTGGTCGCGGCGATCGGGTGGGCCGTCCCGCTCCTGGGGATCTCGCTGGCGGCCTTCCTCGTCCTGGACGCGATCCTGGGGCTCGTGGCACGACGCGCACGCGGCTGATAGCCGGGCAGACCGCTGGGGTTACCCTCACTCCCATGGTGTCCAGGAGCGCGGGCGTCCTCTCCTCGGGCGCGCAGGCGATTCGCGCGTTCACCTACAGCTCGCCCGCCAGGTCCGCGCTCGCGGCGTTCGCCTCCGCCATCGCCCTGTTCACCGCACTGCTGATGATGCCGTGGGCCACGTCCACGGGCAGCCCACCACACCTGCACGACGCCGTCTTCACGGCAACATCGGCGGTGTCGGTGACGGGCCTGACCACGGTCGACACCGGGACGCACTGGTCCCCGGCGGGGCAGGTGGTCATCCTGACGGCGATCCAACTGGGTGGCCTGGGCATCGTGACCATCTCGTCGATGCTGGCGCTCTCGGTCACACGGCAGTTCGGGGTCCGCACCCGCCTGCTGGCCCAGACGGGGACGTCGGCGGGCGGGTTGGGGGAGGTCGGGTCGCTGATCAAGACGATCGTGGTCTCCTCGGCCGTGGTCGAGCTGGTCATCGCCCTGATCCTCACCCCTCGCCTGATCGCCCAGCAGGGGTCTGTGGGGGACGGGATCTGGCATGCCGTCTTCTACGCCGTCTCCGCGTTCAACAACGCCGGTTTCATCCTCCACCCCGACGGCCTGGCGGCGGTGGCCCACGATCCCGTCGTCTTCTGGGCACTGATCTGCGCCGTGTTCCTGGGCAGTCTGGGCTTCCCCGTCCTGCTGGTCCTGTGGAAGCACCAGTGGCACCTCGGCAGGTGGAACCTCCACACCCGCCTGACCGTCGAGTTCAGCGTCCTGCTGATGCTCGTCGGGGCGCTGGGATTCGCGGCCTTGGAATGGAGCAACGTCGCGACCCTCGGTGGGGAGAGTGTCGCGGACAAGCTCCAGAACTCCCTGTTCGCCTCGGTGATGATGCGATCCGGGGGTTTCGCGGTGATCGAGCCGGCCGACACCAGGTCGTCGACCATGTTCATCACCGACGCGCTGATGTTCGTCGGCGGTGGTTCGGTGTCGACCGCCGGCGGGGTCAAGGTCACCACCCTCGCCGTCATCTTCCTCGCCTTTCTCGCCGAGGCCCGGGGGCAGGAGGACACCACCGCTCACGGCCGCGCGCTGCCCACGTCCTCGGTCCGGGTCGCCGTCTCCGTCGCCGGGATGGGACTGACTCTCGTGTCGGCCTCGGCCCTGACGTTGATGGTCCTCACCGGCGAGGACCTCGGACGCCCACTCTTCGAGTCCATCTCCGCGTTCGCCACCTGCGGTTTGAGTTCCGGCCTGAGCGCGGAACTCGAGCCCGCGGGGGTGTACGTTCTGTCCGGGCTCATGTTCGCGGGTCGGGTCGGCATCATCACCTTCGCCACCGCGCTCACGATGCGAGCCCAGCGCACCAGATACCGCCTACCCACAGAGAGGCCGATCATTGGCTGACCGCAACCGTCGCCAGTCCCCGGTGCTCATCGTGGGCCTGGGCCGCTTCGGCGTCTCCCTGGCCACCCAACTCGTCTCCCAGGGGCGCGAGGTGCTCGCGGTGGAACGGGATCACGGACTCGTGCAGAAGTACGCCGACTCCCTGACCCACGTGGTGGAGGCGGACGCCTCCGACATCGAGGCGCTCCAACAGCTCGGCGCGCAGGACTTCTCCACCGCCGTGGTGGGCGTGGGGACCTCGATCGAATCGTCCGTCCTGGTGGCCGTGAACCTGGTCGACCTGGGCGTGGAGCACGTGTGGGCCAAGGCGATCAACAAGGCCCACGGGAAGATCCTCACCCGGATCGGGTGTCACCACGTCGTGTTCCCCGAGCACGATGCCGGTGTCCGCGTGGCGCACCTGGTCGCCAACCAGATGATGGACTTCATCAAGTTCGACGACAACTTCGCGATCGCCCGAATGCTCCCGCCGAGGGACGTCGTCGGCCGCACCATCGACCAGTGCCGCCCCCGCAGTCGCCACAAGGTCAACATCGTGGGGATCAAGCCACCGGGCCAGCCGTTCCACTACGCGGAGCCGGAGACCTCGATCGGTGCGGAGGACGTGATCATCGTCTCCGGCCACGTCCGGGACCTCGAGCGGTTCGCCGACCACTCCGACCGGAAGCGATAGACCCGGCGGATTCTCTCGCGGCAAGAAGAATGCTGGTCTTGGTGCGACTCCGGGACTAGATTCCGGACATGACAGTCACCGACGAGTTGCTTGAGGCCGCCGCGGCCTACCGGTCCGACTTCGACAAGGGCGGCCTGCCCATGCCGCCCGGCCGCAAGATCGCCGTGGTGGCGTGCATGGACGCCCGCCTCAACCCGTACGGACTGCTGGGGCTGTCCGAGGGTGATGCGCACGTGATCCGCAACGCCGGAGGCGTGGTCACCGACGACGTCCTGCGCTCCCTCACGATCAGCCAGCGGCTCCTGGGCACCGAGGAGATCGTGCTGATCCACCACACCGACTGCGGCATGCTCACATTCCGCGACGACGACTTCAAAGACCAGATCCAGGCCGACACAGGACTGCGTCCGCGGTGGTCACCGGAGGCGTTTCCAGAAGTGGAAGCGGATGTCCGTCACTCGCTGGCGCGGGTCGAGGCGGACCCGTTCCTCCTGCACGGCACCGCTGTTCGCGGGTTCGTCTACGACGTGGCAACCGGGGATCTGAGTGAGGTCGCCCGCGGATAGGTCCGCCGCGCGATGGGGTACCCGGGCCCGGGGCGAGCGGTGGATGACGACCGGGCGTCTCGGGTGCCGTTCCCGGGTAGGTGGGCGTCGCTCTTCTACGCCGTGTGGCACGGGGCGACTGCTCAGGGGCGCCGCGAAGTTACGGCATGACAAGCTAATCTCGCGAGGTGGTTGCCAGATGGCGCCTCGGCTGGGGCCGAGACCCTGGCCGTGTTTGTCTTAGTAGCGCTCCGGCGGTTGCCCCGAGTACTGTCCCGGGCAAGGTAGCCCCGCGCCCGATGGCTTCGTCCACCGGTTCCCCTAGTGCGTGGGGTACGTACATGAGCTACGGCACCACTGGTCGCGCCGCCGACGCGAACTTCATCGTCGAATCGATTCTCTCGGGAGCCGCGCCATGGCTCCAGCTCTCATCGGAAACAACTCTGGAGTACGCCTTCTTCGGAGGCAACAGCCCGTTCGCCAACTGGGTGGGCGACGACCCGTACGCGTGGGAAGCGTGGCCCACTTCTGAGTCACTATGAACCGCACTGGCTCCGTCGGAGGGTC
>NZ_JAALDX010000022.1 GCF_014145095.1 Dietzia sp. SLG310A2-38A2
TCGGGCACGACCCCGGCGACGTGCGGGTGCGCAGGCCCCTGCAGGCCACCCTGGACCTGGCCCGCGGGCTCGGGCTGGCGGACGTGCTCTCCGACGACTCGGCCCGGCGCGAGAAGGTGATCCGGTACTGGGCCGAGACCCTGGACCTGGTGCTCGCGCAGGTCCCGCAGGCGTCGGCCCGAGGGGCGGCCCCGGCCGCGTTTTGACCGATCCTCACGAGGGCGGTTAGGCTTGACCATCGTGCTCGCAGTACGCGAGCTGGAGGATCGTGCCCAGTAGGCCAGCGAGAGCGGCTGACGTGGTCGCCCGTGCGCCCGTCGGGGAGCGCGAGAGTCCGGATACGAGCAACGTCCCAGTGACCGGTGGTCGCCCCCGAGGAGGCCGCCAGCTAGAGAAAGTCGGTTCATGCCAACCATCAACCAGCTGGTCCGCAAGGGCCGCCAGGACAAGAAGTCCTCGACAGCGACGGCGGCCCTCAAGGGCTCGCCGCAGCGTCGCGGCGTGTGCACCCGTGTGTACACCACCACCCCCAAGAAGCCGAACTCCGCGCTCCGTAAGGTCGCCCGCGTGCGCCTCACCAGCGGCATCGAGGTCTCCGCCTACATCCCCGGTGAGGGCCACAACCTCCAGGAGCACTCGATGGTGCTCGTCCGTGGTGGTCGTGTGAAGGACCTCCCGGGTGTCCGTTACAAGATCATCCGCGGCTCCCTCGACACGCAGGGCGTGAAGGACCGCAAGCAGGCCCGCTCCCGCTACGGCGCCAAGAAGGAGAAGTAATGCCTCGTAAGGGTCCCGCCCCGAAGCGCCAGCTCATCAACGATCCGGTCTACGGCTCGCCGCTGGTCACGCAGCTCGTCAACAAGATCCTCCTCGACGGCAAGAAGACGACCGCCGAGCGCATCGTCTACTCGGCGCTGGAGATCTGCCGCGAGAAGACCGGTACCGATCCGGTCCTCACCCTCAAGAAGGCGCTCGACAACGTCAAGCCCGCCCTCGAGGTCCGCTCCCGCCGCGTCGGTGGCGCCACCTACCAGGTGCCCGTCGAGGTCCGCCCCGGGCGTTCCACGACCCTGGCCATGCGCTGGCTGGTGACCTTCTCCCGGCAGCGCCGCGAGAACAGCATGGTCGAGCGTCTCGCCAACGAGATCCTCGACGCCTCGAACGGTCTGGGTGCCGCGGTCAAGCGCCGCGAGGACACCCACAAGATGGCCGAGGCCAACCGGGCGTTCGCGCACTACCGCTGGTGATCCAGCCGGGCCCCGGAGCGGGGGGACGCCCACCGGGCGTCACCGCTCCGGGGCCCCCCGGCCGCCCCGAGGGTGGCATCATTGAACGAGGGTCGTCTCCCGCGCGAGCGAAGCGGGGCACGGCCCAGGACAACAGACCCGGTTCGGACGGTCCACACGACCGCCCGGGCCACCTAAGACTCACGATCGGGGACCATCCGTGGCACAGGACGTGCTGACCGACCTCAACAAGGTCCGCAACATCGGCATCATGGCGCACATCGACGCCGGTAAGACGACCGTCACCGAGCGCATCCTGTTCTACACGGGTGTCAACCGGAAGATCGGCGAGACGCACGACGGCGCCTCGACCACCGACTGGATGGAACAGGAGAAGGAGCGCGGCATCACCATCACGTCGGCCGCCGTCACCTGTTTCTGGGCCGACAACCAGATCAACATCATCGACACCCCGGGCCACGTCGACTTCACGGTCGAGGTCGAGCGGTCGCTGCGCGTCCTCGACGGCGCCGTCGCGGTCTTCGACGGCAAGGAGGGCGTGGAGCCCCAGTCGGAGCAGGTCTGGCGCCAGGCGGAGAAGTACGACGTCCCGCGCATCTGTTTTGTCAACAAGATGGACAAGATGGGCGCGGACTTCTACTACACCGTGCAGACCATCATCGACCGGCTCGGCGCGAAGCCGCTCGTCCTGCAGCTGCCCATCGGCGCGGAGGACGAGTTCGACGGGGTCATCGACCTCGTCGAGATGAAGGCCCTCGTCTGGCCCGGCGTCACGCCGATCGGCACCGAGGCCACGGTCCAGGAGATCCCCGAGGATCTCAAGGACAAGGCCGACGAGTACCGCGAGAAGCTCCTCGAGGCCGTCGCCGAGAGCGACGAGGCCCTCATGGAGAAGTACTTCGGCGGCGAGGAGCTGACGAAGGCCGAGATCCAGGCCGCGATCCGCAAGATGACGGTCAACGCCGAGATCTACCCGGTGCTGTGTGGTTCGGCGTACAAGAACAAGGGTGTCCAGCCCCTGCTCGACGCCGTCATCGCGTACCTGCCGAATCCGCTCGACGTCGGCTCGATCCACGGTCACGCCGTGGGCGACGAGGAGAAGGTCGTCAGCCGTCAGCCCTCCAAGGACGAGCCGTTCGCTGCACTGGCGTTCAAGATCGCCGTGCACCCGTTCTTCGGTGAGCTCACCTTCGTCCGCGTCTATTCGGGTCGTATCGACCCGAGCACGCAGGTCCAGAACGCGACCAAGGGCAAGAAGGAGCGCGTCGGCAAGCTCTTCCAGATGCACGCCAACAAGGAGATGCCCGTCGAGGAGGCCGTCGCCGGCCATATCTACGCGTTCATCGGCCTCAAGGACACCACCACGGGTGACACCCTGTGCGACCTGCAGAACCAGGTCATCCTCGAGTCGATGACGTTCCCGGCCCCGGTCATCGACGTCTCGATCGAGCCCAAGACCAAGGCCGACCAGGAGAAGCTCGGCACGGCCATCCAGAAGCTGGCGCGCGAGGACCCGACGTTCTCCGTCCGGCTGGACGACGAGACCGGTCAGACGGTCATCGGCGGCATGGGCGAGCTCCACCTGGACGTCTTGGTCGACCGGATGAAGCGCGAGTTCAAGGTCGAGGCCAACGTCGGCAAGCCGCAGGTCGCGTACCGCGAGACCATCAAGGGCACGGTCGAGAAGTACGACTACACCCACAAGAAGCAGACCGGTGGCTCCGGCCAGTTCGCCAAGGTCCAGATCCGGCTCGAGCCGCTCCCGCAGGAGCAGATCGAAGAGGGCGAGACCTACGAGTTCTCCGACAAGGTCACCGGTGGCCGGATCCCCAAGGAGTACATCCCCTCCGTGGACCACGGCATCAAGGACGCCATGCAGTACGGCGTCCTGGCCGGCTATCCGATGGTCAACGTCAAGGCCACGCTGATCGACGGCGCCTACCACGAGGTCGACTCCTCGGAGATGGCGTTCAAGGTCGCCGGGTCGATGGCGTTCAAGGAGGCCTCCCGTCGGTGTCAGCCGGTGATCCTCGAGCCGCTCATGGCGGTGGAGGTCATCACGCCGGAGGACTACATGGGCGACGTCATCGGCGACATCAACTCCCGCCGCGGCCAGATCCAGGCGATGGAGGAGCGCTCCGGCGCCCGCGTCGTCAAGGCCAACGTGCCGCTGTCCGAAATGTTCGGCTACGTCGGCGACCTCCGGTCGCGGACGCAGGGCCGGGCCAACTACTCGATGGTCTTCTCCCACTACGCCGAGGTTCCGGCGAGTGTGTCCAAGGAGATCATCGCCAAGGCGACCGGCGAGTAACCGGTACTGGTCCCGCCCGGCCGCGAGGTCGGGCGGGGCCGATGCCGGCGGCGCACGGTCGAACCTCCGGGTGGCCGCCGGTTCGTGCCCCCCACGGCACGATGAGTAAGATCAGATCCCACACAAAGCAGTGCCCACCTCGAGGTGGGGACAGACCAGTCCAGGAGGACACACAGTGGCGAAGGCGAAGTTCGAGCGGACCAAACCGCACGTTAACATCGGCACCATCGGTCACGTCGACCATGGCAAGACCACCACCACCGCGGCCATCACCAAGGTCCTGGCGGACACCTTCCCCGATCTCAACGACGCGTTCGCGTTCGACGAGATCGACAAGGCGCCGGAGGAGAAGGCTCGTGGTATCACGATCAACATCTCCCACGTCGAGTACCAGACGGAGAAGCGCCACTACGCGCACGTCGACGCCCCGGGTCACGCCGACTACATCAAGAACATGATCACGGGTGCCGCCCAGATGGACGGCGCGATCCTGGTCGTGGCCGCCACCGACGGCCCGATGCCGCAGACGCGTGAGCACGTGCTGCTCGCCCGTCAGGTCGGCGTCCCCTACATCCTCGTCGCCCTCAACAAGTGCGACATGGTCGACGACGAGGAGATCCTCGAGCTCGTCGAGATGGAGGTGCGTGAGCTCCTCGCCTCGCAGGAGTTCGACGAGGACGCCCCCGTCGTCCACATCTCGGCGCTCAAGGCGCTCGAGGGTGACGAGAAGTGGGTCCAGGCGATCCGCGACCTCATGCAGGCCTGCGACGAGTCCGTCCCGGACCCCGAGCGTGAGACGGAGAAGCCCTTCCTCATGCCCGTTGAGGACGTCTTCACGATCACCGGTCGTGGCACCGTCGTCACCGGTCGCATCGAGCGCGGCAAGATCAACGTGAACGAGGATGTCGAGCTCATCGGCATCAAGGAGAAGGCCACCAAGACCACCATCACGGGCATCGAGATGTTCCGTAAGCTCCTCGACTACGGCGAGGCCGGCGACAACGTCGGTCTGCTCGTGCGTGGCCTCAAGCGCGAGGAGGTCGAGCGCGGCCAGGTCGTCATCAAGCCGGGCGCGTACACCCCGCACACGAACTTCGAGGGCCAGGCGTACATCCTGTCCAAGGACGAGGGCGGCCGTCACACGCCGTTCTTCAACAACTACCGTCCGCAGTTCTACTTCCGCACCACGGACGTGACCGGCGTCGTGACCCTCCCCGAGGGCACCGAGATGGTCATGCCGGGCGACAACACCGAGATGAGCGTCGAGCTCATCCAGCCGGTCGCCATGGACGAGGGCCTGCGCTTCGCGATCCGTGAGGGTGGCCGCACCGTCGGCGCCGGTCAGGTCACCAAGATCATCAAGTGATCGACTGACCCATCGGGTCGGACGAGTAGTCCGGACCATATGAGGGAGGGGCGCCCCACCGCGAGGTGGGGC
>NZ_JAALDX010000227.1:0-12219 GCF_014145095.1 Dietzia sp. SLG310A2-38A2
GCCGAGCAGGCTGCCGGTGAGCGCGACGGGGCGGTCGCTGCGCGCGAGAAGGCGCTCGGCGAGCTGGAGGGATTGCGGTCCGAGGTCGAGCAGCTGCGCGGCCAGCTCGCCACAGCGCTCACCGACGCCAGCGTCGCACGCGCCCAGGCTGAGGAGTCAGACCGCGCCCGGGTCCGGGCGGAGGCGACGTCAGACACGCTGCGAGAGGTGTTGGACTCACTTCGCGAGACCACCCGCAGCGCGGGCGAGCCAGGTCGGTCGTAGCTGACCAAGCACAGCGCGTGGAGGCACTGATTGTCTTTGAGTGCCAGCCGCCTGGCCGGAGGTCGGTCGTAGGAGGCCCGGCCCGAGTCGCGCCCAACTGGGTGCGCACCGAGAAGACGACGGTGAAGAGGGAATGCCGATGTAGGACCCCGATCACCGCGTTGCTGGCTACCGCTGTCGCACACGTCGGAAGTCGGGACGTTCTTCGCCCCTGTGCGACTAGTTGGCGTCCGCGTAGGCCGTCATCTCGTCAGCAGGAATGCGCCCGCGGTAGGAGCGGTAGGTCCATGCTGGGTTGTCATTGTGTGGGAGGACGGCGCAGCCGGATGCAGTGGGCCGCTCGCGAGTCTCGGGGGCGGTGCTCGCACGTAAGGTCGGCCTATGAGTGAACGGTTGCGCCCGGATGACGTGCTGCTGCTCTACTTCGCCGAGTCCTACACGACTGATCGGCAGGACTTTCCGATCTACTGGTCCCGCTCGTACGGAGCAGACGATCCGCAGGCGGCGCTGGCATCACTGACCAAGCGCGGTTACCTCCGAATCGGCGATCTTCCAGAAACGCTCGAGGCGCAGCCTGGCAGCGCGCTGAAGGCGGTCCTGAAGGAGCAGGGACAGAAAACGACCGGCCGAAAAGCGGACCTCGTAGCTCGAGCGCTGGACGCCATACCGTCCCAAGTCCTGAAAGCTGCTTTCCCTCAGTCCTGGTACGTGCTCACCGCAGCTGGGCAGAAGGTGCTCGACGACAACCCGCACATCCCGTACGTCCACAAGACCACGCACCTGGACTCGGTCGACATCTACTCGCTGGACCGTATGGTCCACGCCGAATCAAGCACGCAATGGCGAAACATCGTGTGGCGCCACCTGAATGAACAGGTCGTGCTCAATGCCCGCCGTTCAGACTGGGGTCTTCTCCGCAATACGAGGCATCTGATGGCTGAGTTTCTCGCCGAGGAGGGCCGCTGGGCAGAAGCGATCGAGATACTCGCGGAAGTCATCTACTACGACCTCGCAGTCCCGGGAAACGGCTTCGATGTAGACGTCATCCCGATCCTCGCGAGCAGAATATCTCCGTACGACACCACGAGCCTGAGGGTTCCCCCGGGACTCCTGTCCAAGCTGTTCGCCTGGCGTAAGAAGACGGGCCTCGACGACGATGGTCTACGCGAGCTGATGCTGACGAAGCTCCAGGACACTCACTCCCCCCTGCCGGTCTTTACGCGAGCAGAGGTCGTGCAGATCGTGTTCTGGGAACGTGACAAGGCCACCGAGGCACTGGCCGACCTCTACGAAGCAGCGGACAAGCGCTTCCGAGCCGCCTACGAGCAGTCCCCGAATCTGGAATCAGACAGGACCGCCCGCGAACTGCGATAGCGCGCCCAGGCTGCAAGAACAGCGGATCTAGATCTCCAAGCAGTCGTCCGCTGACACATCCAGCGACTGCCGCGAACGAAGAGATGGGCCCCGCCGTCGGCGGGACCCATCTTGTGTGGGTGTGAGTCTATGGGTTCTAGAACAGTGGTGGTGTGTCGAGGGGTGCGGTGTTGCCGCGGGCGCGGGCGTAGGCCTCAGGGTTCCAACCACCGGCGAGGGCCTCGCGCACGGCTATGGACCGGGCGTAGCGGTTGATGTGTTGGTCGGGGCTGCGGATCGTGCCGGTGCGACCGCATGCCACGGCATAGCGCAGGTTCGCGGTTTGGGTGGAGGCGATCACGTGGCGGGAATCGACGCGCACGCACAGGGGTTCGTTGCAGCGGTGTTCGGCCACGACTCGGTCGCCGAGCTGGCCGGCGAGCAGGAGCGCGAATCGGTGCCCGGATTCGGTTCGGCTGATCCCACCTGATCGCCACGTCAAGCGGGTATATCCGTCGACACCCGAGATCGCTGAGATGAGGAACCAGCACCCATCGCCGGGCGCTTTGACGACGCGGGACCAGAACGCGTCGATGGCCGCCTGGGTCGGAGGCAGGCTCGAGCTGTAGGGACGCGACCGCCGCGTCGCAGCCGCGGGAGTTGGCACCGGACTCAGGTCCAGGCCCGGCAGAGGAATGTCCACGCCCGCGAGACTGGTGCGCGGGTCAGTGTGACTCGGCACCGTTGTGGCCCGAAGTCTCGGCCGGCGCGTGCTCGCCCGCGGTCTCCGGCGTCTCGTCGCCGGAGTCACTTCGGTTCTTCGCGGCGCGGATTGCTGCGCCAACCTCGCGGGCCGGCAGCCCGGTCATCTCGGCCAGGTCCGCCTGCGCTACGCCGAGGTCCTTCAACTCGATCAGCGCGTCTCCCAATGCGGCCTCGGCATCGGCTCGGGCGTCGATGGCGGAGAACACCGCCACAAGCTTGGACTCGCGCTTGCGAGCTCGCTCTAGCTCGTCGGCCATGGCTTGACGGGCGCGGGCCCGCGCGGTCTGGGAACGCGAATCAGTCTTCGTAGCAGCCATGGACCAAACCCTAGAGCCCGCCTACGACACCCGCAATGACTACCTCTCCCCCACCAAGGCGCCCAGTGCCGGCACAGCAGCGCCGACCCGCGCGCCACCCCAAAGGCCTCGCTACCGCTCGCCTAAACAGCCGTACACAGTAGGCACTACTAGTGTCGTTCGGATCCTCGCTGGTCACGCCCCCGCGAGCGCGGCGGCGTAGACGACGCCAGCCGGCGTGCCTAGTCTGGGCCTGTGATGAGTCTGCGAGCGGTTCACGCGGGAACTGGATACCAGTACCTGCTGCGCTCGGTCGCCACTCACGATGCCGACCCGCAGGGAAAGAGCCTGGCGGACTACTACGCCGCCAAGGGCACCCCGCCAGGTCGTTGGGTCGGCAGTGGACTGACAGGCCTGGCTTCCGAGAACGCAGTGGACGGCGCCGTGGTCACCGAGCCGCAGATGGCCGCCCTGTACGGCGAAGGTCTGCACCCGGACACCGACGACATGATGCGCGCCGGCACCAGCCTCGCCGCCTGCAAACTCGGGCGCTCTTTCCCCCTGTACGCCGCCGGAGTTCCCGTGCTTGACGCCCTGGCGGCTGCTGAGAAGGGTTTCCTTGCAGACGAGGGACGGCGCCCGACTACGGACGAGAAGAGCCAGATCGCTGAGAGCGTAGGGCGTCCCTACTACACAGCTGAGTTTGGCTACGAACACGCCTCGGGCCGCGATGTCATCGCCTGGGTCAACCGCGAACGCGACAAGGTTCGACAGGCCGTCGCCGGGTTCGACTTCACTTTCTCCCCGGTGAAAAGTGTCAGCGTCCTATGGGCGCTATCTGATGAGTCCACCGCCTCGAAGGTGGCCGCACTGCACCACGAGGCCGTCGCCGAGACACTGCGGTGGGCCGAGAACAATGCGGTGTACACCCGGACAGGAACGGGCGGTATCGAGCAGGTCAAGACCGGTGGAATCATCGCCAGCGAGTTCACCCACTTCGACACTCGCGGCGGGGACCCGGACCTGCACTCGCATGTGCTGATCGCCAACAAGGTGCAAGGCCCGGATGGGCGGTGGCGCACGCTGGACTCTCGCGCCATTCATCAAATGCACCAGGCTATCTCTGCTCGGTACGACTCGATCC
This sequence comes from Dietzia sp. SLG310A2-38A2, assembly GCF_014145095.1. Classification (GTDB taxonomy): domain Bacteria; phylum Actinomycetota; class Actinomycetes; order Mycobacteriales; family Mycobacteriaceae; genus Dietzia. The sequence continues at coordinate 3,823 of NZ_JAALDX010000227.1, forward strand.
TCCACGACCTGCTGTCCCGCCGGATGGGGTTGGACTTTGTAGCCCACTACCCGCACGCAGACAAGGCCCCGATCTGGGAAGTCAAAGGCATCGATCGCCGTCTGATTGATGCCTTCTCCTCCCGACGCACGCTTGCTCGGCCGGTGTATGACCGGCTCGTTGCCCAGTACGCCCGAACCAATGGGCGGCAGCCATCACAACGCGCCGCCTACGCCCTGTGGCAGAAGGCAATCTTGGACACCCGCGACGCCAAGAAGCCGGCGCAGTCGCTCGGCGAGCACCGGGCAACTTGGCGAGAGGCCGCCGAGCAACATGTGGGACCAGCGGCCGTGGACGGGATGATCAATGCCATCGTGGCGCCCGGTAAGCAGGACCCAGAGCGGCCTCTGTTCTCGGCCGACGATCACGCCCGCGAGGTCGCGGTTCGCGCGGTGGGCATGGTGACTTCGCGGCGAGCCCAGTTCCGCCAGTCCCATGTCGACACCGCAGTCTCCACCGTGCTCAAGGGCTACCGGTTTGAGTCCCCGGACGCCTTGGAACAAGCGCACCGTCAGGTGATGGGCGAGGCGCGGAATGGGCTCATGGTGGCCCTGACCCCGCCCGAGCCGCTCGTGCTTCCCGACGTCTTGACTGGCGAGGCGGGAGCTGGGATTGATCGCCATGCCAATTCCCAAAGGTTTACCACCAGTGCTGTCCTCGAGGCCGAAACCCTGACGCTGGCTGCTGCCCAGAGACCGGTCGCGCTCTTTGCCACCGACGCCGCGGTCGATAAAGCACTAGCTCGCCACGAGGCCGAGAACGGGTGGTCGCTCAACGCCGGACAGTCAGCACTGGCACGGCACCTGCTCAACTCGGGGACCCTCGTCGCCGCGGGCGTAGGCCCGGCCGGCACAGGAAAGACAGCGAGCATGACGTTGGTCGCCAGCACCTGGCAGGACACCGGCCGCAATGTCATCGGCCTCGCGCCGTCAGCCGCAGCGGCATCGATCCTCTCAGACGAAATCGGGGCGACCTCTCACACCATCGACTCCCTCACCTTCACCTGGCGCGGCCTGAATCCCGCACACCCTGTCCCGAAGACTCTGGCGGCGCTGCCTGTGCAGATCCGGCCCGGGGACATGCTGCTCGTGGACGAAGCAGGCATGGCCAGCACAGAGAACCTCGCCGCACTCACCGAGATCGCCCAAGAAGCAGGCGCCATTGTCCGACTCATCGGTGACCCCAAACAGCTCGCCGCAGTCGAGTCCGGAGGACTGTTCGCCGACCTAGCCAACACCCCAGGAACAGTAGAGCTGCGCGAAGTCATGCGCATGGGAGCCGACACCGAACAGGCCGAAGCCACCCTCGAGCTCCGCGAAGGCAACACCGACGCGCTGCACCTCTATTCCCAGCGCGGATGGGTTCACGGGGGCCTCCGAGAGCAGATGCTCACCGACGCCGTGCAGGCGTTTATCGCCGACACCAAGGCCGGGCGCAAGAGCCTGGTCATCGCCTCCCGCAACGCCGACGTCGACACCCTCAATGAGGTCATCCGCTCGAGCCGAATCGCCGACGGCCTAGTGGACGACACCCGCACCACTCGCGTGGCCCGCGGGGACACAGTCGGAGTCGGCGACACCGTCATCGCACGCCTGAACAAGAAGCTGTTCACCGAGGACAGCACGTACCTGGGCCGAGTGGTCAACGGGCAACTGTTCACCGTCACCGGCATCACAGGCGACGGCGCCCTGGCGGTCCGCGACTTGGGCACCGGCCAGGACCTCCTCATCCCCGCCGACTACGCGGCCGCGAACATGCACCTCGGTTACGCGACCACGATCCACCGCGCCCAAGGCGCCACCGTGGACACCACCCACGCCGTCGTTGACTCGTCGGTGGACCGGGCCGGTCTCTACGTTGCGATGACCCGCGGAAAGCATGAGAACCGCGCCTACGCCGTGTGCGAACCTGCCCTCGACCTCACCGCCGAAGACGCCCACATGCACTCCGCCGGCGACCGCGCCGCGCCCACCGCCATCGAGGTGCTCGCAACCATCCTGGCCCGAGACACCCACCAGGCATCCGCCACCCGCACCCTGCGCGAGGAGCTCGACCAGGCCACCTCACCCGAGCGGCTGGAAACGCTGTACCGCCACGGCGTCGACCTCGCCGCCGAGGCGTTCACCGCCGCGACCCTGCCCACCTACATCGACGCCCTGCCACGCGCCTACGGACACCAGATCGAGGCCCACCCGGAGCAACACGACACGATCACGTGGGCGTGGACCGCCGCCGCCAAGGCCGGCATCGACCCCCGCGAACACTGGACCCAGGCCACCACAGACCTCGACACCGCCGACTCCCCCGGTGCCGTCATCGCCCACCGGCTACGTCACGTGATGACAGAGGAGACGTCCAGGGGTGAACTGCCCACCCCTCCCCCAGTCACCACCACCTCCGACCCAGAACTGGCCGACTGGCTGGCAACAACCCACCGCGACCTCGCCGAAGCGCCAGCCGAGCAAGCCGACGACGCGGCCGACTCCTTCGCGGCCTCCTACCTCGCGCACCGGGCCGCAGACAGAGCAAACGGCCCGGCCGTCGGGACGACGACCGGACCGTCTGTGGACTGGGGTCCGGCTACGGGGCCGGATTCGTCAGCTGACCTCTGGTGACCCTGCCGGTTGGCCTCGAGCAGGCGTTAGAACTGTGGCCCGGGGTCGGGCTGTCGGCTCTGGTGTGAGCTTGGCGTGAAGTCGGTTGGGCCTGGGCTGCTAGCTGGGTCCTGGCGGCCTCGATGGGTCAGATATGACCCGATGAACGAGCTGACCGCAGTAGCTGCCTCCTTAGCGGCGCTGGGGCGCGAGGTGGTTCTGGGTGCAGCATTGGGCGACCATGCCGGCGGGGTGAGCGTGCCGGTAGAAATCTGGACGCCTATCGGAGTGACCATGTCGAGGCGTTCGTCGAGTGAAGTGCCGGTTAGGCGATCGAGTGTGGACTCAATCGCCTTGAGTCCGCGGGGTCCGATCAGCTCGGGCGGATCGAGTGAGATGGAGTCGATTGGTACAGCAATCGTCATCTGGTCACGCTCAGACTCCACGCTGATGACGCCCTGGAACAGGGCGTTGCTCTCGACATTCCTGATGCGGATCTCATCGGGGCGGAAGTGCGCATCTGTGATGGCCATGACGATCTCGGGGGCCGCCGACCAGTGTTCCAATGCGGTGATGACGGCCGCGGCCGGTCGGGTATCGAGCAGGGTGTGGAGCTGGTCGCGCCCGAGGTGCTTGGTCGTGTCGAGCCGTGAGTCTCGGAAGTGAATCTTCCAGGGGTTCTCGGCTGGGGACGGCGGTACGACAGTCAACGGCGAGTTCGCTGCCGCCAACACCTCGGCCAGGTATGCGTGCAGCTCGTCGGTGCTGGAGGCGCTTGCGGTCATGCTTCCTCGACCTCCGGAGATGCATCGACAGTTGGGGTATTGGTGTGGGGGGCAAGGGTCTGCTGCGCGGAACTCTCGGACTGCATGATCAGTTCGGCCGGCGCGGTCGTCCCAGCTCCTGTGCTGACCAGCCCATCTACGACCGACGGGGAAACGCCTGTAGCGGTCAGCTCATCCGACAGTTGATCAGGGCTCAGCCCGACCCGGCGGTCGCCGGCTAGCGCGGCGCTGTCGGCTGCTGATAGATCGGGAGTGTCGGTGAGTGCGGCGTCGAGTACACCGACCAGGTCGGTGTCGGAGACTTCGAGTGTCACCGCGGCGATCAAGGCGAGAGTGAGGAAATCGGGGTCAGGTCCGCCCTGTCGACGGGCACGATCCACTGCCTCATCTCGGTCGCGTTCGGCCTGCGCACGGTCGACTTCGGCTCGTCTGCGGGCCTCGTCGGCAGCTTCGACCATTCTCCGCCGCTCTAGTTCGCCAGCGATCATCTCTCGTCGGGCCTGGGCGACCTCCCCGGACACCCCTGCATCGGCGCGAGCGGTCTCAACTATCAGAGATCCCACCGAGTGCTGGCGGACGGAGTGTTCTCCGATCGAGCGTGTCCGTGTCGGGTACGGACTAACCGACGCGCCCACGCGGGCGTGGCGGATCAGATTGGCAACCACGGGGTCGCTGGGATGAGGGCTCATGATGCGCCTCCTTCGACTGGATCAGATTTGAGTGGTCTTCCTGGTTGATGGCTGGTGTCGCAGGCGAGCATCGGGGAACGTTCCCCCGTCAGCAGGGTCATGTGGTGGTCCCCGATGGTGCGAAGAAACAGCTCGTCACATGTGGCCGGGTCTTTGCGGGCGAGCGCCTCGTAGGCAAGCCACATCGAGCGGATACGAAACCGCACTGAGCCGTGAGCCCACCACCGTGAGCACCACTTCTGGCTCATCCCTCCCGACTCGTAGGCCAGACGGAGGTAGTCGTCGAAGAACGCGAATTCGTCGGTGAACCGCAGAGACGGCGGTACACCCAACTCGGTCTCCGCGAACTGCTCCACCTCTCGCTCGATGGTGCGAGCGAGGTGATCCGACAGGCGCGGTGTCGCCAGCACGTCCTGTACTGCTGCGGGCAGCGCGGTCTTAGCGACCTCACTGATGGTGGCGCTGAACGCCTTGACGATCGGCTCGTCGAATAAGTGGCTCACGCCGCCGTCTCCTTGTTCTTCGGCGCCGGGGGCAGGTCCTGGTGATCCCAGCGCACCATTCGGGCCAGAATCGGCCGGCGGCCGGTGGCCAGGACGATCATTCGTCCAAAGGGCAGTGCCGCTAGCTCTGCGGCATTGAGGGTCTGCCTCTCGACGGTCTGCGTAGACACGGACCTACCGCGATCGCCGCCGCCGTGGGAGACCGAACGCTGTTGTTCGGTGTGGGTGCCAATGAGGTGGGCCAACTCATCGAGGAAGCGGTAGTCCTTGTGACCGGGGCCGATGACCACGATCGACGCGGCCGACCACAGTTTCTTCATGCCCTGCTCCCCCCAGACCTCGACGCCCTGGGCATAGGACTGGAGCACGGTGTCGCAGATGATGCCGCGAGAGCCGAACGTGGAGTAGTAGTCGGGTAGGCGGGGCCAGCGCACGATGTTGGCGATCTCGTCCAGCGCCGCGGTCACTGGGACCGGCAGACGCGAGCCAGGGCAGGTGTCGGCGCGGTCGACCAGGGCCTTGAACACGGCCACGGTCAAGATCGACGTCACCGGCCGACCGATCGGGTTCTCCTCATCGGAGACCAGATACAGGGTGTCGGCGGTGGAGCCTGCGAAGGCGACCGGGTCGAATCGCTCCGCCCCGGCCTGCGGGGTCAACCACCGCACGATCTGGCGTCGTCCCAGGCAGGAGATCATGTTCTTGGCCGCCGAGAAGACGTTGGAGCGGGTGCGGGGCTCGGCGCGGTACTTGCTGGCAAGGTCTGCGGCCTGCGGCCCCCACTGACTGCCCGAGAGGATCTCGACCGGGGTGGAGTCCTCCAGGTTGGACACCCAGCCGTAGACGTCGGTGATGGGCCGTCCCTCCATCGCTGCCGCCAGGAACAGCGAGGCGAGCAGGTCGACAGCCTGGCTGTAGAAGTAGGCGTTCGGGTCACTGCCGGCCTCCCCGCGGGCGGTGGCGGCGTTGAAGATCTCGGCGAGCTCCTCGGCGTTGCCGTCCCACCACTGATCGCGGCGCACGAAGTCCAGGGGATCGAAGTACCACCTCGAGGTGTCCAGACCGACGGCCTTGTCCTGCGGGTCGAGCACCCAGACGCGGCCGACCTGCTGCCGAAACGGCATGGTTGCCTCGATGACATCGCGCTTGCATGAGGTGGAGATGCAGATGCCCGGTGCTCGCCGGATCATCGGGATGATCCGGCTGGAGGTCTTACCCTGCCTGGGACCCCACAGATCCAGGTGCAGGTCCTCCCAGCCTCCCCAGAGGTCTTGCCCAGTGGAGACCTCCTTGCCGATGTACACCCCGGGGACGCTGGTGGCCTCGCCCCGGCTGCGGTTGGCGCGAGTCACGCTCTTGGTCGACAGTGATTTCACGTCCGCGCGGCCGGCCAGGTGCTGGCTCACGTCGTCCACGCGAGTCTTGCGGGCCTGCCGGCGCCCCAGTGCACCTGCGACGCCGCCCAGCAGGGCGCCGGCGATGAGCACCAGGGCGACCGCGACGATGGTGGCGCCGGTGGTCCACTCGATCTGTCCTTGCGCCAGGTCGATCACCGCGACTACCGGGTTGCCGGGGACGTCCTGGCCGCTGGCCGTGAGCTTCTCCCCGAGTGTGACGCACGCCCACACGCCGAGCACCGCGGCCGCGATGAGACCCATGGTGGCCAGTGCGATTGTCGGTCCGGGTTCGCGCGTCTGCGACTTTCTTGCGACGTCTTTGCCTGCCATGACTGCTCCTTAATGTGGTGTTCGCGCTGGTCTAGTCGCCGACGGATCTGTACTGGTAGCCGCAGACTTTCCAGTGGTCGCCGGCGAGCTCCAGCTCGACGGTCACGGTGATCTGCTCGAGTGGGGTGGTCGCTCCGTCGGTGTGCAGCACCTTCTGCTGGACCTGCACCACCCGCTGCGCGGTGACAGCGTCGCCTGCGACCGGGTCCTGCTCGCTGGCCAGGCTGGCAGCTCCGATCACGCGGTCACCGGACCTGGCCCAGGCCGGCCACTGCCGGGGCGTGGGATCGGGATCGGGACGAGTCGCCGCTGCGGTGGCCATCGGTCCGGTCAGCTGGTCGGCGATCGCGTGCATCGCATCCCACGGGGACTGCTGCTGAGCCGGGGTCCACGTGTGGACCCCGGACATCACCGCGACTGCCACCTCGTCTGCCGTGGTGATCGGGTCGATGTGCACGTGTGCGTCGGTGCCGGGTTCGTCCTCGCGGCCCAGCGTGATCGCTACCGCCACGGCAGCCACCGCTACGGCGATCACTAGTGCCGCTAGTAGGACTAGCTTCATTCTGCTCATCGCTTGATCCCTCATCTCGTTCATGCGTTCGCGAACCGCTCGGCCTCTTGAGGCACGATGACCACGTACTTCTGAGTCTCGGCGTAGGGCGGAACCCCTCCGTACTGCTGCACCGCTCCCGGGCCAGCGTTGTACCCGGCCAGCATCAGTGCCTGCGGATCCCCGCTGAGTTGGCCGGAGGCGATGCCCTCTCGCTGGCCCTCGGCGATCTCGCACAGGTAGCGGGCGGCGGCCATCGTTGCATCGGCCGGATCGGACGGGGATCCCGAGCCGGGCGGTCCGGCCACCTGACCGTTGTCGTCGACCTTCGCGCCCTTGGACGCCCACGTGCCAGGCATGAACTGCCCGTAGCCCTGGGCGCCGGCCGGTGACACCGCGGTGGCCTGAAACCCCACCGACTCGTGGTAGAGCAACCCGGCCAATAGCGGCGAATCGACCTCGCGGCACACCTGGCCGCCCAGGTCGATCCACCTGCGCAGCTCCTCGGGAATCTCACCGGTGTTCAGGCTCCGGTGCCCAAAGTCCGGGGCGCAGTCCTCGCCGCCTGCGGCGCCGCTGGTCTCCGAGGAGTCGTCAGCTCCGTCGGTGGGGGCCGATCCGTAGCGCTGGTCGTCCGTCGGCTTCCCGCCGCCGACGACGGTGACGTGGACGTGGTCGAAGTGGTTCTCGGTCGGGGTGCCCCGGTCCGGCATCTGGTTGGGCTGGCCTTCGGCGGGGATGTACATCTGCCGCCAGATCATGTACTCGAGATGGAAGAACTCGCGATGCGTGAGCAGGTAGTTCTTGATGCGATTTCCCAGCTCACGGCCCTCGCCCGATTCGTAGTCCGGGATCATGATGTCCACCGCCCGCCCCGAGGGGTGGTCCGGGTAGGCATCGACCGGGCGCCAACCACCGATGGTCTGCACTGACGGGAATCGCTGTGCGACGGCCCGGGCGACGCGGATCGAGTCGACCTGCAGGTTCTCCTTGGACTGGATCTTGTCCGAATCGGGCAGCTCCCCGCCAGACGGCGGAGCTGGCCGCTTCGGCGAGGACGGGGCCGGGGTCCTGCTGCTGTCCTGGTCGTCTGGTTCGCTCCCGCCGGAGCCCGGGTTGACTGCCCTGTCGAGCCATGGCTGCGGGTCGGTTTCGGTTCCCCCCGCCAGCCTTCCGCCCTCCCACACCTCAAAGTGCAGGTGCGCGCCGGTGGACTGGCCGTTGTTGCCCACTTTGCCGATGTGCTGTCCTGCGGTGACGGTGTCGCCCACTTGCACTGCGACCCCGTCGTCCCACATGTGCCCGTAGACGGTCGAGTAGGGCTTGCCGTCGATCGTGTGGTCGATGATGATCCAGTTCCCGAACCCGGAGGCGGGGCCGGCGGCTGTCACCACTCCCCCAGCCATCGCGTACATCGGGGTGCCATCGGGGGCGGCCAGGTCGATGCCCCGGTGATCGGGCCGGTCCGCGCTCTTATACGTCGAGGACACGACGTAGTCGCCCTCGGCGA
>NZ_JAALDX010000227.1:12291-16162 GCF_014145095.1 Dietzia sp. SLG310A2-38A2
CCGCCGCCTCCGGTGATGCCGCCGTCGGGGAGGCACCGGTCGTCACTGGTCGGCCCGAGGATCACCACGATCACCAGCGCCAGCAGGATGACACCGATGACCAGGCCGACGACGAGCTTGACCGGACGCATCGTCACTACCGGCCCAGCTGTGCCCGCAGTGCGGCGTTCTCGGCTTGCAGTGCCCGCAGGGTGGAGGAGTTGTGGGCCATCCATGCCCCGGCTGCGACCGCCCAGCGGCGCACGGAGTCGCGGCTGATGCCGAACTCGCGGGCGACGACCTCTGCCGCGGCGGAGGTTGAGGGGAACCCGGGCTCTAGGTCGACCAGCCGCTCTACGACCTGGTTGCGGAAGGCGTCGTCGTACGGTGAGGCGTTCATGCGATCGCCGCCTGCTGGGACGAGGGCGCGGCGTCGAGGAACTCCCGCAGCCGAGTGTTGGTGTCGTGGATGTTGGTCGCCCGCTCGGTATGGGTCAGCTGCACGTGGATCGGGATCCCGTGGGTTCCGTCTTTGGACGGTTTGAGCATGAACATGCCCTGGCCCAGCGGACGCTTCTTCTCTTGGCGTAGCTGCGTGCGCTCGATCGGAGCGCCCTTGGACCACGCGGTGATCATGGCCGCTTCCGCATCGCTGAACTGGAGTACGCCCTTGAGGCGGTCCAGCTCTCCGGCGGGCAGACCGCCACAGATGACCATGCCGGCCCGCTCGATGAACCCCATCGCGGTCTTGACGTCGACCTCATTGGGCAGCGTTTCCAGGTCGCGTCCTGTGTGGGTGATCATCAGCAGTCCCGTGCCATCGGTGCGGTTGAGCCTGGTGAGTTCGTCTACTCGCTGCACCATCCCCGCGCCGGCTCCGAGGGTCGCCCACATCTCATCCAGGATCGCCAGGAAGTAGCGCTGATTGGCCAGGCCGCAGTCGGCCAGCACGTGCGCGGCCTCCATCGCCCCGTAGGCATCCGACCAGCACGCCAGCAACACCCCTGCCTTGAGGGACTGGTCACCGCGCGAGATGGCCGAGACGTCGATACAGATCGCGGGGGCGTCGAGGTCGATCTTGGTGGTGGTGTGCTCGGCGAAGACCTGTCCCATCACCCCGTCAGTCAGTGACTCCAGGGTCTGTACGAGGGTCTGCACGGTGCGGCGATACTCGGTCTCGTCGGCCACGAACAGCGCGCGGCGTAGCCCGTCGCTACCCGACCGAATGAAGTCGATCAGATCGCGCAACAGCGGTGGCGAGGAGAACGAGAACTGCCCGGACTCTCGCATGGACCGCAACGACGCGGAGATCACCAACCCCTCGAAGTCGGCCAGGGTCCGGCCACGGATCAGCTCGGCCAGAGCCATCACCATCGTCACCTGCCGGGAGTGCACCGACTCCTCGGTCTCGGTGATCGCCTCGGCCAGCCTGGTGTTGTCCTCGCCCCGGGCGTGCAGTTCCTCCAGATGAGCCCGCATCACCGGGATCGCCTCCCCTAGCGCTCCCGCGGCCAGCGGGTTCAGGTGCCCGTGACCGTGGCCCAGCCGGATCACCTGTCCGCGCTTTCCGGCCGGGGTGACCATCGCGTCGGTCACCGCCACGTACTCGCCCTTGATGTCACCAGCGACGATCGGCACATGCCCTTGGGCGACCGCGCCGATGAACTGCTTGCGAATGAGTGTCGACTTGCCCAGACCGGGTAGCGACAGCACAAAGGCCGAGGGGTTGCCGATGATCCCCGCCTTGAACCACGACAGCACGTCCCCCGAGACGTCCTGCCCCGTTTGGGCGTGGACTCCCAACGGCACACCCACTGCCGGGGCGGTCGCCCCCACCACCCAGGGGTTGAACCCACAGCCGTAGTTCGTCGAGGTCTGCGTTGCACCAGGAGCAGAGGCCACAGCCATACGGCCCGAGAACGCGCCCTTGAACCCGCGACCGTCGACCGAGCCGTATCGACTGGTGAACCGGGGCTTGCGGTAGCGGACCTGAGGCACCTGTCGCGCGGTGCGCACCTGCTCGGCGCGCTCCGGGTGCTCATCGCACCATCGCTTGTACGCCCGACCTGTCGGAGTCACCACCCACGGAGGCGGCGCGTCACCCGCAGTGACGCGCGAGTGCAGCTCCTCGAGCTCGGCCGGCCCGATCGGGGTCTTCGACCGGCGCGCCATTACTCGGCCCTCGCAAAACTCGAGATCGTGGACTTCTGATCGAGCAGAACGCCCAGGCCCAGGCCCGCGGCGAACGCTGCATCCTGCTGGCCGTTGGTCGAGTGCAGCCGTAGCTGCGATCGGTTGCCGAGTTGGCCGATGATCGCCGCCCCTTGGTCGAGCAGCTCTGTGTCCCGCAGGGTCAGGGTCACCAGCAGCGAGTACTCCCCCAGCTGCCCACCTCGGGCCAGCGCTTGCCGGGCGGCCTCGGTGCGTTCCAGACGTAGGCCCGCCGTGGCCTTACCGATCGAGCGGGTCTTGTTCGCGGCGTTGACCGCGTCAGTGTGCTCTTTCTCCACCTGCCGCTGCCCGTCACCGGCGGCGATCGGCCGGTACACCAGCGTGATCCGCTTACGCGGGATGTCCGTTTTCGGCTCCAGCAGCGGCCGCAGAACGTGGTCCGGGAAGGCTGCTGCCGGCGGGGCGGCCATCTCGAAACTGCGCGAGACCCAGTCTTCGTGCCGGTAGTGGTTCCATTTGGCCACTGCCGTGGCTGGACCGGCATCCTCCCAGTCCACTCCCAGCGGTTCGGACGCCAGGCGTGCCCTGTTGATGACCTCCTCGAGGTCTGGGCGATAGCAGCGCATTGCCAGACCCACCGCGGCCTCCGGGCTCATCGGTGTGGCTGACACCCCGGCGTACTCGAGCCGCTGATACAGGCCCGGAAGTCGGAACCCCAGGTCCGTGGCCATCGCCTCGGGGTCCTTGCGCTGCATCGCTGTAGCGGCCTTGAACGTGATCGCGATCCACGAGCGGGTCACGAGCTTGCCGCGAGCGAACTCCACCGCTGATTCGGCCTGAATCCTGCGGGCGATCTCGGGCGTGGACTCGTCTACCGAGTTCTTCACTGCCGCCATGAGGTCCTGGCCGGTGGTCGGGTAGGACTCGACTGTCACCGTGGCGGCCACCACGTCGTCGTTGAGCGAGAGGTCGGCCAGCCAGGCTCCCCATTCGGCCGTCATGTCGTTGCGGTTGGCAACCGTCAGCGGCTCCTGCCCACGCGAGGACGCGTTGAGTAGGACCGTGTACTGGTTCAGTGCTCGGTCTCGGATCAGCGCGAAGTCATTGCCGGCCACGTCTCGGCCGACGTGGAGCTCGGTCTTGGCCAGTGCTCCCGGTAGCCGGTATCGACCCCCCGGCACTCGTGAGTTGGGCCCGGACCGGTACACCGTCGACCCAGCTGCCTGCGCCCGCCAGAACTGCCATCTCATTTGTGCCACCTCGTAGAGAGTTCGATTTCCGATACGCAGTACCGCCGGGGCCAGGTACCCCACCGCCAGCACCGCAATGAGCGCCCCCGCGCCCAACCCGCCCTGCATCAGGACCAACATCGCGACGATGAACGCGATCCCGGCGATGATCGTCGCCCGCAGTGGCAGGCCGAACATGCCCGTGCGCTGCGACTTCTCGCCCAGCGTGTAGAGCCGCAGGTCCGTGGCCTCGCCTGTCATAGACACCAGCTGTCTCCTCTGCGCTCTTCTATCGGTAGTGGTGGGGAGTCGGGTGCGCGGCCAGGGCACCGTCGAGCATCTGCTCGGTGGACTGGGTCATGCGTGCTGCGCCATGCGCCGCCGAAGCCACCGCGCCAACTCCCGCACCCGCCAGGCCTGCAACAGCACTGGCGCCGCGCCCCGCGCCGGCCACCGCACCAGCAACTCCGCCCTGAGGCTTGGCGGCCGCG
>NZ_JAALDX010000228.1 GCF_014145095.1 Dietzia sp. SLG310A2-38A2
TGGGCGCTGCTGCCGCAGGACCTGCGGATCGAGCACGCCGAGTGGACGGTCGTTGACGCGATCCGGGCGGTCCGCCCCGCGGCCGACCCCGAGGAGGTCCACGCCCACGCGGCGCGGATGCTCTTCACGGGCGACGCCGGGTTCCGCCTCCTTGCCGAGCTCTCCGGTGGCGAACGCCTGCGTGCCGCCCTGGCGGCGAGGTTGTTCGCGCGGCCGGTCCCGCAGTTGTTGATCCTGGACGAGCCCACCAACAACCTCGACCTCGCCGGCGTGGAGGTGCTCGCCGACGCCCTCGCGCAGTGGCGAGGGGCACTGCTCCTGGTGAGCCACGACGACGGCTTCTGCGAGCGGGTGGGGGTGGACGACGTGATCACTCTGCCCTGACCCCGCCACCGCGGGGTGGACGCAGCAGACCGATCCGCAGAGAGGACACATCATGCGCAAGCTCATCTACTACATCGCCGTCACCGTCGACGGGTTCATCGCGGACCCCGATGGGCGGACCGATTTCTTCCCGTTCGAGGGTGACCACATGGCCTGGCTCATCGAGCACTACCCGGAGACGATCCCCGGCCACGTCCGCGGCGCGATCGGTCTCGCGGAGGCCGCCCCACGCGTGTTCGACACGGTCCTGCTGGGCCGGTCCACCCATCAGGTCGCGGTCGACGAGGGTCTGGCCAGCGGGTACCCGCACCTGCGCCAGTACGTGGTGACGCACCGGCCGGGCGACCTGCCCGTCGAGGAAGGGCTCACGGCCTCGGACGAGGACCCCGTGACGCTGGTCCGCCGGCTCAAGGTAGAGGACTCCCCGCTCAACATCTGGCTGTGCGGTGGCGGGAACCTGGCGGGTGCGCTGGTGGACGAGATCGACGAGTTCCGGCTCAAGGTCAATCCGGTGATGATCGGCCGGGGGCGACCGCTGATCGCCGAGTCCGCCGGCGCGCTGTCCCTCGTCGCGCACCGGCGGATCGGGTTCGACAGCGGGGTGAGCTACGTGGAGTACGCGCGCTCCTGACGCCGATCACCTGCACCCACGCGGTTGGCGGACACCCTCAGCAACCTGACGGACAGAATGCGCGCCTCGGAGCTGCGTGGACGCGCATTCAGTCCGCCAACCGGGGGAGGGGGAGGGGTTAACTCAGACGGCGCCACCGGCCACCGCGGGCGGGGTGCCGGTGTTGGTGGAGGTGTCGGTCTCGCGTGCGAGGTACTCCTCGATGCGGAACCAGTCGTCGTCCGCGCGCTCGGAAATCGCCACCAGGGTGCTCATGTTGGCGACCTCCTCGACCTGCTCGCGCAGGAACCACAGCATGAACTGCTCGCCCAGCGGGTCGGACTCGGCGCGGGCCGCCTGGAACATCGACTCGATCTGACGGGTGACCTGCTTCTCCTGCTCGAGCGCGTAGCGCAGCGCCGCGACGGGGCCCTCGAAATCGGCCTGCGGACCCGGCACGGCCGGGATGGTCACCGGGATGTCGCGGTCGAGCATGTACTGGACCATCATCATGGCGTGGTTCCGCTCGCCCAGGCTGTGCTGGTAGAAGCGCCCGGCGAGCTGGGGCAGGTCCTTGGCGTCGGCCCACACGGCGATCGCGATGTACTGCTGGCTCGCGGCGAACTCGTGGCCGACCTGCGCGGACAGGAGTTCGGTGAACGACGAAGACTTCTTGGCCATGATCATGGCACCCTTCCTCTCGGGGGACCTCGACGGGCGTCGAGGTTCGCCCGGGGCATGTTGCGCCCCAGGGGTCCCAGAGTAGGGCTGCATACAGCGTTTTACCAGGTCAGTAAGCCTAACCGAACATCGGTAAGCCTGGCCTTGTCGCTGGATTCTGCCGGGGAGGGACCCGTGGCGCGGTCAGCGCCGGTGCGCCCGCATGGCCGAGTGCTGGTCCCGCGGCTTGACCACGATCTGGTCCAGGTTGACGTGCGACGGCCGGCTCGCCACGAACCCCACGATCTCGGCGATGTCGCGCGCGACCATGGGGGTCAATCCCTGGTAGACGGCGCCGGCCTTGTCGTCGTCGCCGTCGAACCGCACGAGCGAGAACTCGGTCTCCACCATGCCGGGCGCGATCTCGGTGAACCGCACGGGTTGGCCCAGGTGCTCCCCGCGTAGCGTCCGGTGCAGCACGGCCTGCGCGTGCTTGGCGGTGGTGTAGCCGCTGCCCTTGTCGTAGGACTCAAGCGCGGCGATCGAGGTGATGGTCACCACCAGCCCGTCGCCGGTCTCCACGAGCACCGGCATGAGTCCGCGCACGAGTCGCAGGGTGCCCAGGACGTTGGTCTCCCACATCCATCGCCACTGCTCCTCGTCGGCGTCCATGACGGTGGTCGTGCCCTTGGCGCCGCCGGCGTTGTTGACCAGCACGTGCAACCGGGGGATGGCCGCGCAGAACGCCTCACACGAGGCCGGGTCGGTCACGTCCAGGGGGATGGCGGTGCCGCCGATCTCGTCCGCGAGCGCCTCCAACCGGTCGAGCCGCCGGGCGCCGACGACCACGTGGAACCCCAGCCCCGCCAGCTCGCGCGCGGTGGCCTCGCCGATGCCGGAGGAGGCGCCGGTCACCACCGCGATGCGGGTGTCGGCGGGGAGGGTGGCCAGGCGCTCGCGGGCGGCGGGGTGATCGAAGCTCATATCCCAGAGATTAGGTGCTCGACGACGACGAGGTCAGCGGGCCCGGCCGGTGATCATCCCCACCAGTCCGCGCACCGCGCCGAGGGCCATGTCGGACTTGGAGAAGTAGTCCTGCCAGCCGCAGACCAGACCGTCGCGGACCTCGAGGCGCCCGCAGACCCAGAATCCGCAGCTGAAACGCCCGATCCCCAGGTAGTCGGTGCGTTCGGTGAGCACGATCGTGGGGGAGCCGGGGGTGGTCGGGTCCGCCGGGGCGCCCACGGCGAGGTGGTGGATCTCCGCGTCGAAGTCCACGTTGGCGCCCATGGCGGACAGTGCCTTGACCACGTCGCGCTTGCCCCGGATGGTGGGGAGCCCGATGTTTGCCCACCACACGTCGTCGGCCAGCAGATCGGCGGCGGCGGGGACGTCGCCCGAGACGAGGGCGTCGAAGAAGGTGCGGACCACGACGTCGGAGTCGATCGGGGTGGTGGTGGTTGCCATTGGCCCACGGTAGCCGCCCCGGTCCGTCTCGCGCTGCCGGAACGCTCAGCCTCGGCCGACTTGCGTGTGCCGAGTGGTCCATTCCGGCAGCGCACCCGCGCAGTGAGCGAGCAGACAGGACGCAGAAGCCGCTGGGCCGCCTGCCCGTCGAATTTGCGGCTGGCACGATGAGCCCCATGAGCCCTGCAGC
>NZ_JAALDX010000229.1 GCF_014145095.1 Dietzia sp. SLG310A2-38A2
TGGCAGCCGGGTCCGCGCGGTAGGACGCCGCGCGGCCGGAGTCCACCGAGGCCACGCACGTGCGCACGGCGTCGATGAAGCTCTCCGCGGAGTCCACGCCCAGCACCGTGTCGTACTGGCCGGCGAACGAGTGGTCCTCGCCGTCCTCCCCGGCCGCCGAGGACCTCACGGCCACCGGCGTCGCGCCGGCGTCGGCCATGCGGTCGAACCACCGGGAGAGGTCGACGACGACGAGGTCATCCGACGCGTCCGCGATCACGAAGCCCCGGGGAACGTCCAGGCCGAGGCGCCGGAGTTCGGCCAGCCCCGCGGCCTTCCCGCCGTAGCGGTCGTCGGCGACCTCGTCGAACTCGACCACCGTCGGCGTCATCGCTCGCCTCCCAGCGCGTCGACGATCTCGGCCAGCGCATCGGTGGCGATGGGGCCCGTCTGATAGAGGCAGAGGCGGTCCGACACCCCGTCGACGCGGTCGCGGATGTGCGCGGCCACCTCGGCAGGGGAGCCACACGCGGCGATGGTGTGCAGGATGTCGTCGCTGATCAACGACGTCATCTCCTGCCAGCGGCCCTGCTTGGACATGGTGTTCAGCTCCGGCTGGAGGTCGCCCCACCCGTGGGCGTCGAGCACGGGTTTGTACGCCGGCGTGGAGCCGTAGAACGCCAGCAGGCGACGCGTGGACACGTGGTCGTCATCGGCCCCGGTGGCCACCGACACGATCACCTCGGGCACGACCTCGAAGCCCTCCTCGCTGCGACCGGCGGCGGCCAGCCCGGTCCGAACGGCCGGCATCGTCTTCTCGTGCAGGAACTTCTTTGACCCGAACGGCATCACCAGCAGGCCGTCGGCCACCTCGGCGGTCGCGCGGGTCAACCGCGGCCCCAGGGCACCGAGGTAGATGGGCGGCGGACCGTACGGGTTGGGCCCGGGCACGAAGGTGGGGGTCATGAGGGTGTGCCGGTAGTACTCGCCGCGGAAGTCCAGACGTTCACCGGTGTCCCAGGTGGCGAAGATGGCCCGCAGCGACCCCACCAGCTCCTTCATCCGCTCGACGGGTCGGTCGAACTCGGCCCCGTAGCGCTTCTCGATCTGGGCCCGCACCTGCGTCCCCAGGCCCAGGACGAACCGTCCCTCGCTGAGCAGCTGCAGGTCGTTGGCCTGGTGGGCCAGCTGGATGGGGTTGCGGGGGAACCCGATCGCGACGTTGGACATCACGTCCAGGCCCTGGACCTGGGAGGCCAGCACCAGGGGGGTGAACACGTCGTGCGGGCCCTCGAAGGTGAACACCCCGGACGCACCGGCCTCCTTGAGCGCCTCCGCGCGGTGGACCACGTCGGTGGGGCCGAAGAGCGCTGTCATGATCTTCATCTGATGGCCTTCAGTTCGCTACATCTGTCCAGTCGGAGAACCCCGACGGGTGGTGGGGCCCGATCACGCCGTGCTCGAAGAGGCCCGCACCCTCGCGGGTCGTCCCGTCGGCCTCCGTGCAGACGGCGTGGCCGACGTGGTCGATGAGGCTGAACGCGGCCCCGGCCATCACGTCGGGGTCGGTGAGGTCGAAGCTCACCCGCTCGGTGAACCCCTCGCCCTTCCAGCTGCCGTGCGCCCAGGAGGAGTCGCCTCCGTACCCCGACCCGAACGCGATCGGCGCGTACAGCCTGGACTCCACGTCCAGCCGGAACCGGTCGCCGGCGCGGTTCATGAACTCCACGTGGACGCCCGTCGGGATCCGCGTGCCGGCGCGATAGTCCACGTCCACGCGCACGCCGTCGAGCTGCTCCACGCGGCCGTCCCGCCAGCGGCGCGTGCAGTCGTAGAGGCTGCGGTGGCCGTCGGGGTCCTCCTGCAGGATGAGGAACAACTGGTAGTCGTCGAACGCCAGCGGCAGGTAGAGCCACCACATCCCCCGGAACGCGGTGTCCGGGCGGCCGGGTGCGTCCGCCTCGCCGACGGGACGGATGCCCCACGAGCGGTCCCGGGCGGCGACCGAGGAGGAGTGGGTGACCTCCAGCCGCTCGTCGTCGACCTCGATCCACCCCTCCCACGAGCCGAGTTGCGCGAAGCGGCTGGCCTGCAACGTCACCCGCCGGTCGGTGAGCATCGAGTGCGGTTCCTCCATGGCGGCGGGGAACAGTCCCCGCCAGGTCAGGTCCGCCGCGATGCCGTCCGTCGGCTCCAACGTGAGACGCAACTCCTGCAGCGGTTCGATCACCTCGAGGCGGTAGCCCCCGACGTTCGGGTGCAGGCGGTCGTCGTCGATCGCGTCGCTGAGGTGCACCGCGGTCTGCGTGTCCCCCCGGCGGACCACGAAGTAGGCGTCCTTGACGCCGAGCCTGGGGTAGTACCCGATCCCGGTCAGGACCATGAACCGGCCCTCGCGGTCGAGCACGTTGAAGTACGACCGGTCGTAGAAGTTGCGGTCGGACGTGGCCGGCCAGGTGACCGGCGCGTGGGTCTGGTGGATCGGGTACTCGTCGAGCGGGCTGAGCTTCACGGGTCTCTCCCTGATAATACGATGCGCACTGTATTGGAACTAGGGTGAACCCATGACAACAGACGGGCGCACGGTTGGCGGGAAATCGGCAAAGTCCGCCGCGGGACGGTCTGGCGCAGGGCGGCCGCGAGACGGGCGGATCGACGCCGCGGTGATCGCCGCGACCAGGGAGCTCATCCTCGAGACGGGCTACCCCGCGCTGTCCCTCTCGGCGATCGCCGCACGGGCGGGGACCACCACCGCGGCCATCTACCGGCGATGGTCAGGCAAGGCGCAGCTCGTCCACGAGGCGGTCCTGGACGCGGAGGCCATCAGCGTGCCGGACGGCTCCGGCGACCTCCGCAGTGACATCCGGGTGCTGGTCGAGACGATCCGGGCCATGTTCGACAGGCCCGAGGTGCGGGTGGCGCTGCCGGGCCTGATCGCCGACACCGTCGCAGATCCCGAGGTCCACGACATGATGATCGCCCGGTTGGCCGGGAATCTGACCGCGTTCGAGACGCGGTTCGGGCAGGGGCGCCGCGGCGGTGACCAATTGCCGATGCTGGCCGAGGTGGTCGCCGGCACCGCGATCTTTCGCATCCTCGTCCGCCGGGACGCCGCCCTCGACGAGGCGTGGGTGGACGAGATGACCGAGCTCATCACCGGGCGGTGGCCCTCCGCCCGGCCGGCCGAAGGCTGAGGTCCCGCACTCGACGGTTCATCTTTTCCGCCTTCGCGGTGAACGCAGCGGCCCGACGCGCCGTATCCCCTGTCGACAGCGGTCGCGCCCGAGCGCCCGCGCACCGAGTCACAGAGGATGATCACCATGCCCAGCACGATGACGAGCCGCACCGGAATGCTGGGGGTGTGTGCCGTGGCCGGCGCCGCCGCCCTGGTGGTGTCGGCAGCCCCTGCCCAGGCGAACACCGAGGTCGACCGACCGGATGCCTTCACCAGTGCGTTCTCGGTCATGGCGGTACCCGGGGAGGTGATCGACTCCGACGGTGAGGTCTCCCCCGGCGAGGAGGGGGCGACCGGCGACTTCATGTTCTGGATCAACTCTGAGACGGAGGTGATCTGCTACGAGATCACCCTGGGCGGCGTGACCGGGGAGTACGAGAGCCCCGCCGTCACCGCGACGCACATCCATGAGGCGCGCGCCGGCGAGTCCGGGCCGCCGAGGATCGCATTCACCGACCCGCAGCCGGTCGGTGACGGCCAGCGTTATTCCGAGGGCTGCATCCAGGGACCGTTCACCACGGGTGTCGAGGACGACGACGGCATGGACAGGGGCGCGGGCTTCTCCCTCGCCCAGATCGAGGCCGATCCCGCCGCGTTCACCGCGGACACCCATACCGAGGAGTTCGTCGCCGGCACGGTCCGTGGCCAGCTCATGCAGGTGCCTCTCGACGGCGTCGAGACCGGGGGCGGAGGCGCGGCGAGCGCTTCTGCTTCCGGAGTTCCGGCCGTCGGCGCTGCTGCCGGGGCCGGGGTGGCCGCGATCGCCCTGGGTGGCCTCGCTCTCTTCCTGCTGCGTCGTCCCGGGTCAGCCGTGTGACTCACTCCGTCTCCCGCAGTCTGACCGGCCCGGCGCCGGCTGGATCGACAGACGGCCGTTGGCGCCGACCCCGAGCTCTCCTGGGGTTCGCGCTGACGGCGTCGCTCGCGGCCTCCTGCGCGACGGGTGCCAGCGGTGTCGAGCAGGATCAGGATCAGTCGCCGTCGACGACCTCCCGGCCGTCCGCCGTGGCCCAGACGGTCTCGGGTGCGCAGGCGGGTGGCCGGGCGTTCCGGGTGGCACCCGCGGACCCTGTCGAACTCCGCATCCCCTCAATCGGGTTGAAGGAAGGCGTGATCGATCTGGCGATCCAGGATGACGGCACGTTGGAGCCGCCCGACGACTGGGACGACGTCGGCTGGTTCGCCGACGGTCCGCGGCCGGGCGAGCGCGGCCCGACGGTCTTCGCCGGTCACGTGGACTCGGCGTCCGGCCCCGCGGTGTTCTTCCGCGTCCTCGAGTTGTCGAGAGGCGACGTGGTCGAGGTCTCCGCGGCGGACGGGTCTGTCCACAGCTACCGGGTGGACAGGGTCGAGGACCACCCGAAGGACGAGTTCCCCACCAGGGAGGTCTTCGGACTCTCACCAGAGGACGAGCTCCGGCTCATCACCTGCACCGGTGAGTTCGATGGCGCGGATCGGCGCTACCTGGACAATCGCGTGGTCTTTGCCACCGCCGTCAGCTGAGCAGCACGGGCGACACGACGCGACTGCGGTACGTTCGAGTGATCCAGGGACCCGGCGAGGAGGGTGTAGTGCGGCGACGAGAGGACGACGTCGTGGCCCGCGCGCCCTCCCCGCACTTCGACGTCGACGCGGCGTACCACGAGCACGGCCGGAGCATCTACGGCTTCGCCCGCAGCTCCGTCGACGATCAGGCGCTGGCGGAGGAATGCGTTCAGGACGTCTTCGTGCGAGCGTGGCGTGCCCGCGATTCCTACGATCCCGACCGGTCCACGCAGCGGACATGGTTGTTCGCCATCGCACGGAACGTGGTCATCGATGCACTGCGGGCACGCGCACGGCGCGCGGAACCGGTGGACGACGTCCCCGAACCCGCCACGACCCGGCAGTCCGACACCTCACGGCTGGTGGACCGTATCGACCTGCAGGCGGCACTGGCACAGATCTCGCCCGAGCACCGCGAGGTGATCATCGCGGTCCAGGTCGACGGGTTGACCTACCACCAACTCTCCGAACGCTCAGGGGTGTCGGTGGGGACGCTGCGGTCGAGGATGTACTACGGGCTGAGATCCGTCCGGGAGATCATGGAAGCGGAGGAGCAGCGATGACACGTGGCGATGACCGTCGAGCGGAGCTCCTCGGCGCGGCGTTGGGGGGCGACCTGTCCGACGCCGAGCGACGTGAACTCGACCTGCTCCGGCAGGAGGATCCGCAGCTCGATGCCGAGCTCACCGCGTTGGGTGACCTGGCCTCGACGCTGGGCGGTACGCGGCACCCGTGGCGATCCGAAGCCCCCCCGCCGGACCTCGGCGCCCGCGTGTCGGCGATGGTCGCCGCGACGGATGCAGGCGGTGTCCGGGGATCGGACCACGATCCGGACGACGAGCTCGCGGCTCGGCGTCGCCCCCACGGCATCCGGGTGCACCTCGG
>NZ_JAALDX010000230.1 GCF_014145095.1 Dietzia sp. SLG310A2-38A2
GGCGCACCGCGGCCGAGGCCTACCTTCACGAGCTGGCAGGGGACCGGGCCACGGCCGCCGAGCTCTACGGCCTGGCGGCGGAGGAGGCCACGTCGGCCCCCGAGCGCCGATACCTGGGCCGGAGGGCGGGAGCCCTCAGGGGACCTGGCTGACCACCGAGGTGGGAGCGTTCCGGTCCGCGCCCGGCGAGGACTGGGCGGATTCGCTCGACACCGCGAACAGGGTGACCGCCAGGACCGCCACCGCGGCGAGCGCTGCGCCGACCCCCAACTCGAGGGTCGTCAACTGCATCCGCTGGCCCAGTACCTGGGGCGGCATGGTGGAGGTGGCCATGGATCTCCTCTTCCGGTTCGACTACGGATCCGCGGTGCCCGACCACGGATCCGTGGTGGTCGCGGATGACCATAGTCCCCGTCCGCGCTCGGGGGTAGGGGGCCGTCCCGGAAGCCGAGAATCGCGCAGCGTCCATGCTGGCAGGCCCGGTGCGTTGGGAGTTGCAGGAGGTCACTGCTCCACTGAGAACAGCTCTCCGGGTTGGCACCCGAGTGCATCACAGAGCGCGACGAGCGTGGTGAAGCGGATCGCCTTGGCGCGATCGTTCTTGAGGACCGAGAGGTTGACCGTGCTCACCCCGACGATCTCGGACAGTCGCGCCAGCGTCATCCCCCTGTCCGCCAGCAGCGAGTCGAGGTGGCAGCGAACCCTCGTGTCCCCGTCCTGGGCGGCCATCAGACGAGCCCCTCCTGGTCCTCCCGCATCGCCTTCGCCCGACGGAACGCCACAGTGATGAGGGAGATGAGCATCAGCAGAACATAGGTGAGCACGAAGTGCTCCCACTCGGTCCCGTCCGCCTCGAGATCGGACAGCCCCAGGTCGTCGCGCGCCATGTTGGTGCCGATAGCCCGCGGGATGACGGGGGCCACCAGATAGACGAGCAGCACCCAGGAGGTGGCGGTGAGTAGCCGGATGGTGCCACTGGTGAAGAACCGCCCTTTGAGGCACTGGACCGAGAGCACTGCGACCAGACCGATGACGACGGAGATGAGCACGACGTCGAGGGCGAAGACGCCCCACAGCAGCCAGGTCGCGGCAGGTGAGAGCGCTGCCGCATCGATCGTCCGACCACCGGCCATGGCGTTCTCCCCGGCCAATGGTGCGATCGACGACGGAACGCCGCCCGCGGCGATCCTCTGCCACACGGACACGGCGACGATCAGAAAACCTACTATCGCCCCGAAGGCTGTCGCCGAGACGTCGGTGCGCTCCTTCTTGTCGCCGGGCTGCCCCGATGCCCCCGGACCGGACGGCGTGGTGGTGCTGACGAACATGGTCTCTCTCCGCTCTCCCGATGCAACGATAATCGTTTGCCTATCGATAATCGTTGCACACGATAATCGTTGGGTCAATGCAGTTGTGCTTCCTGCGGTTCGGTGGGGCATCGGGCGCCCCATCCGTGTGGTGTTGCTCTCCGAATCAGGGGCAGACGCTGAAAGGAGAACCCTCATGAGTTCTCTCCCCGGACCCCGCACCTGCCCCGGCCCCGGGCTCAGGCTGGTGGGCATCGCGGTTCTCGCCACCGGCGCGGTGGCCGCCGCCCTGGTACCCGGCATGGTCGCCCTCGGTGCGTCGATGGGTGGCGTCGTGGGGTCAGCGGAGATGGCGGCCGGCGCGGTGCTCCAGGCCCGCAGCGGCTGGATGGCGCCCGCCGTGTTCACCGTGACGGTGTTCGCCCTCGTCGTGGTCGTGACCGCGGTGCTCCTGCGGGCCCCGGTGTCGCTGACCGCTATTCGACGTGCTCGACCCGCTCGCCGTGAACGCACCGGCCGGCAGGGCCGCACGGAGTTCGGACTGCGGCAACCTGAACGGGCGCTGCGCGTCCGGATCGATCGTCTGCCGGGGATCACGGACTAGAGCCACGCCGGCTCGTCAACCCGGCTCTTCGGCCCGGCTCGTCCGCCCGGCTCGTCCGCCCGGCTCGTCCACCGGGCTCTTCGGCCCGGCTCGTCCACCGGGCTTCCAGTGGCTGAGACCAGCAACTCTCCGGCCTGATCGGGCCCCGGAAAAAAGTTCGAGATCTCTCGTGACGATCCGGTGACTCGTGACGTCTTAGTTGTGTAGTTGTTCATCGAAGGCCCGGCCCGGTGCCGGACCTTCCCGCGAGGAGGAATCATGTCGAACGCAATTCCCAAGACCGGCCGTGAGCAGACGCGCGAGCAGCAGGCCGCCGAAGCCGCCGAGGCCGCCGAGGCCGCCACTCAGGAGAAGGCCGTCGAGAAGCAGCCCGCCCGCGGACCGCTCCAGACGTCCCGTGGGGTCACCACGCTGGACGATGCCGTGGTGGCCAAGATCGCCGGCATGGCCGCGCGTGAGGTCCCCGGTGTCTACGACATGGGCAACGCCGCTCGCCGCGCCTTCTCGGCGGTGACCGATCGCATCCCCAACGCCCAGACCAACGTCACCGGCGGCATCAGCGTCGAGAAGGGCGACACCCAGACGGCGATCGACGTGACGGTGGTCGTGGAGTACGGCGCCTCGATCGTCGACGTGGGCAACGCCATCCGTCGCAACATCATCGACCAGGTCGAGGGCACCACCGGACTCGAGGTCGTGGAGGTCAACGTCAACGTCGCCGACGTTCACCTGCCGCAGGACGACGACGGCGATGACGTCCGCACCAGCTCCGAGAGCGGACGCGGCGAGCTGCGCTGACCCTCCCACCTACCGACCACTGCTGCACCGCGGGGGCGGGACATCCGGCCCGCCCCCGCACCCCCTGAGCGAGGAGTTCTCATGAAGACCACCCATCTCACACTTCTGGTGGGGTTGTTCCTCGGCGCCGTCGCCGCGTTCGGCTCGATCGGCCAGTTCCTCATCGTGCTGATCTTCGGCGTGATCGGGGTGGCCGTGGGCCTGGCCATGGAGGGGCGCGTCGAGATCAAGGGCCTCACCGATCGTCGGAGGCGGTGACCCGTGACCGCCGCGCAGACTGACCAGACCGGTCGCCGGCCCGCCCCGGATCCGGCCGAGGTCGAGGAGTCCGCACCGCCGGAACTGGCGCCCCGGCCGGCTGCGGAGCGCGGGCTCACCACCATCCCCGCGTCCGTCGTGGGCCGCATCGCCGAGCAGGTCGCCTCCGAGTACACCCACGTGGGCGGTGCCGCCGGTGGACTGCTGGGGGTGGGCGCCCGCCGGAACTTCGACTCGCGCCCGTCGGCCACCTGTGACCTCTACGGAACCGTCGCCGTGCTCAGGCTCAACGTGGGAGTCGCGTTCCCCGTGGACCTCGCCGACACCTGCCGCGGCCTGCGCCGGTACGTGCGCGAGAGGGTCGGCGAGTTGACCGGCCTCCAGGTGGGCCGGCTGGACATCGAGATCTCGTGGCTCAACCCCGGGACCGCGACGAGAGGAGCACTGAGATGAGTGCACGGACCCGCGGAAGCGGATTGATCAGACGGCCGCCGCGCGCAATCCCTGTGGGACTGCTCGCCGTGGCGCTCCTGGCCGTGGGCGGCCTGGGGAGCTGGCTGCTGGTGACCTATCTGGTCGACGGCACCTGGCCCGCCGCGGCGTCCGCGACGGTGGACACGATCTCGGGTACGGGCATCGGATCGACGGATATGCGCATCGCCGCCGTGGTGCTGGCGGTGGTGGGGCTCGCCCTGCTGCTGGCCGCCCTCGTGCCGGGACGCCCGTCGCGCGTCCTCGTCCTCGAGGACGACGTCCCGGGCGAGACAGCCATCTCCCGCCGGGACCTGGCCCGCCGGATCCAACGGCGCACCGAGAACGTCGACGGCGTGCACAGTACGAACGTGGCCGTGCGTCGTCGCCGGATCGACATTGCCGTGGAGACCGTGGTCGACGACCCCGCCCCGGTGACCAGGGGAGCGAAGGACGCGGTCGACCGTGCGCTGGCCGAACTGCGACCGGCCGGCCCGTCACGTCCCCGCGTGCGCACCCACCGCAGAAGCTGAGAGGACGACACATCATGCGTAGCCTTTCCGGAACCCGAAACCGCATCGCGTTGACGGTGGCGGGTCTGCTGACCCTGGCCGTCGCGGCGTGGCTGGTCGCGGTGTCCTTCTCCCTCATCCCCGCGGGCTCGCCGCTCGCCGGCCTGATGGTGCCGACCGACTCGACGGTGTCCACGGTGGTGCAGGAGCACCGTGGGTGGGCACTGCCGGCCGCCACCGCCGCATCCATCATCGCCGTACTCGCCGGGCTGGGCCTGCTGCTCGCGCAGATCCCCACCGCACCGTCGCACACATCGCTGCGTCTGCACGACGACGACGGCACGGTGCTGGCCACCCTGGAGCCCCAGGTCCTGGAACGTGCGCTCGCCGAGCGGGTGGATGGCGTCCCGGGCGTCGAGGAGGCCTCCGTGCGGGTCTCCGGCTCCACGACCTCTCTGCGAATCCTGGCCGAGGTGACGGTAGCCGAGGACGCACAGGTGGAGTGGGCGGTCGAGGAGGCCCGCCGGGTGCTGGCCGCCGATCCGGAGACGGTGCTCGGCACCAGTCCCCGGTCGGTCGACCTGCTGGTCCGCGTGCACACCCCGCGGTCGTCCTCCCGATCCGACCGCGTGGCCGTGCGCCAGGAGAGCGCGGGCGGGGAACTGGTCTCTGAGGCGGCATGACGCCCGCGCCCTCCCCGCCGGGGGAGTACCCCGACCGGACCCTGGTGCTACGTGCCCAGGACGGCGACCCCGACGCCTTCGACGTGTTGATCGACCGCCACCAGGGTCGCCTGTTCCGCATCGCTTACCTGGTGCTGGGGGACCGGCAGGACAGCGAGGACGTGGTCCAGGAGTCGCTGCTGACCGCGTGGAAGCGGCTGCATCTCCTGGACGACCCGGACGCGGTGCGAAGCTGGCTGGCCCAGATCTGCTCGCGGCGGGCGACCGACATCGCCCGCCGTCGGGCCCGCCGCTCCACCGACGCCCAGCCGCCCGAGCTCCTGCACATCCACCGCGACGAGGGCCCCCGATCCGACCCCGCCCGGACCACCGTGGTCAACGCGCAGATGCAGGCCCTGGCCCGGGTGCTCGGCACAATGGACCCGGATCTGCGGTCCTGCTGGACACTGCGCGAGATCGACGGCATGTCCTACCGGGAGGTCGCGGCCGCGCTCGACATCACCGAGTCCACCGCGCGGGGCCGCCTCGCGCGTGCCCGCACGCACGTGATCGAATATATGAAGGAATGGCGGTGAACACCATGGACGGACCCTCCGGACCCGGTGGACCCGACGACGCCGTGGCCACCCGAGACTATCTCGATCAGATCAGTGCCCTGCACCGCGACTGGGACGAGCTCGAGAGCCGGGGCGATGACTCCGTGCAACTGTCCCGCCGGGCGAGATCGGCGCTGGCGGAGGCCGTCCGCGCTGATTCCCGGCATGGTGCGCGCGTGCAGATGCCTCCCACCGACGTGGGCCCCTACACCCTGACCGAGCTGGCGCTACGCACACTGATCCGCGACACCGTGGACGGCGTCCCGGGAGTGGTGAGTCTGCGGACCACCGTCGACCACGACCCGGTCGAGGGCTGGGGCACCCGCGGTCTGCCCCGCCGCATCGCCTGCCGCATCTCACTCGCGGTCACGACCCCGGATCTGCCCGCCCTCGCGGACGCGGTCCGCGAGGCCGTACGTGACGCGTGCGCCCGAGAATTCGACCTCGTCGACCTGGTGGTCGACATCCACATCGAGGATCTTCATGAACACTGAGCCGACGGCAGCGGAGCTGATCGACCTGGTGGTGGCCGTCCCCGGGGTCAACGGGATCGAACCCGGTATCGGCACCTCCCTCAGGGCGCTCGACGCCCGAATTCGACGGGCCGGTTCCGATTCGAGTCACTTCGGCCTCCACGTCGACCGTGAGGGGAGCAGGGTCACCGTGGAGGTGAGCCTGGACCGCTCACGACCGGTCAGGCAGAGCGTCCGGGACATCCAAGTGGTGCTGCGGGACGCGCTGGGGGCCACGGTGCCGGTCGGCACCGAGCTCGAGGTGCGGGTGCAGTCGCTCCACCGGGGCTGAGGCGGCGACGCTGGCGGTGTCGTCGAGCGGTGCGGCCGAGGTGAGACGCCGCGTGTGTCCGGCGCGGACACCGTTGGCGATCACCAGGATCTCCGCGAGCTCGTGCACCAGCACGACCGCGGCCAGGCCCAGGACGCCGGCCAGGGCCAGCGGCACCAGCACGATGATGATCGCCAGCGAGAGCCCGATGTTCTGCAGCATGATCCGGCGGGATCGGCGGGA
>NZ_JAALDX010000231.1 GCF_014145095.1 Dietzia sp. SLG310A2-38A2
CGCCGCCCTCGCACATCGTCTGCAGGCCGTAGCGGCCACCGGTGCGCTCGAGCTCGTTGAGGAGCGTGGCGAACAGCTTCGCGCCGGTGGCGCCGAGCGGGTGGCCGAGCGCGATGCCGCCGCCGTTGGGATTCACCCGGGCCGGATCGGCGCCGATCTCCTTGATCCACGCCAACACGACGGGTGCGAACGCCTCGTTGATCTCCACCACGTCGATGTCGTCGATCGTCAGGCCGGTTTTCTCCAGGGCCCACCGGGTGGCGGGGATCGGCGCGGAGAGCATCATCACCGGATCGTCGCCACGCACGGTGAGGTGGTGGATCCGGGCACGCGGCGTCAGGCCGTACTTCTCCACCGCCTCGGCGGAGGCGAGCAACCCCGCGGACGCTCCGTCACAGATCTGCGAGGCCACGGCGGCAGTGAGGGAGCCTCCCTCGGCCAGCACCGGCAACGAGGCCATCTTCTCCAGGGTGGTCTCGCGGGTGGTCTCGTCCGACTCGAGTCCGGCCAGCGGGACGTACTCGCCCGCGAACCGGCCCTCGGCGATCGCGGCGCGGGCGCGGGCGTGCGACTGCAGCGCCCACTCCTCCATCTCCAGGCGCGAGATGTCCCACTTGTCGGCCATCATCTGCGCGCCGTTGAACTGCGAGATCTCCTGGGAGCCGAAGCGCTCGACCCATCCGGTGGAGCCGGTGAACGGGTCGTCGAACCCGTACTCGCGACCCGCCAGCATGGCCGACGAGATGGGCAGGGCGCTCATGTTCTGCACGCCACCGAACAGGACCACGTCCTGGGTACCGGACATGATCCCCTGCGCGCCGAAGTGGATGGCCTGCTGGCTGGATCCGCACTGGCGATCGACGGTCGTACCGGGCACACCGAGGGGCATCCCGGCCGCGAGCCACGCAGAGCGCGCGATGTTGCCCGCCTGGGGGCCGATGGCGTCCACGCAGCCGAAGATCACGTCGTCGACGACCTCCGGATCGATTCCCGTGCGCTCGACGACCGCGCGGATGACGTGCGCGCCCAGGTCCGCCGGGTGCTGGCCCGACAGGCTGCCGCCGCGCTTGCCCGCAGGCGTCCGGACTGCGTCGATCACGTAGGCCTCGCGGCCGGTCACGCTGGTCATGTGTCTCCTCGTGGATGGGGTGGTGCTGATCAGTCGACGGCCAGGCCGTCGAGCACGATGTGCAGGTATTGGTCCGCGATCACGGCGTGGTCGTTGGCGTCCTCCGGCCGGTACCAGCGCACGGCCACCCAGACGGTGTCGCGCAGGAACCGGTAGGTGAGCCGGATGTCGAGGTCGGAACGGAACTCCCCGGACTCCATCCCCTGGCCCAGCACGTCGGTCCACATCTCGCGGAACTCGGTGTTGCGCTCGCGGAGGTAGTCGAACCTCGGGTTGCCCCGGAGATGTTTGAGCTCGTCTTGGTAGATGGCCACCTCGTCCCGGTGGCGGTGGATGGCCTCGAACGAGACGCGGACCAGCCCCTCGAGGGTCTCCCGGGGCGATGCCCCCGCGTCGACGATCCGGTGATAGTCGCCGAAGAGGGAGTCGAGGAATCCGCGGAGGATCTCGTCTACGATCGCCTCTTTGGACGAGAAGTGGTGGTACAGGCTGCCCGAGAGGATGCCTGCCGCGTCCGCGATGTCTCGCACGGTGGTGGCGCGGAGGCCGCGCTCGGCGAAGAGCCCGGCGGCGATCGCCAGGAGCTCCTCACGTCTGGTCGTGCTGGTCATGCGGCCACCCTACCAACCAAGCACTTGCTAGGTGCAGACCGCGCGGCCGGAGTCCGGTGCCGACGCGTCGGTCCGCCCGCCGCCGCCGCCGTCTGCCTAGACTCCCCACCATGCGCTCCACGATCTCGTCCCCACCGCGCCGAGCCGGTCGCCGTGTCCTCGCGGCCTCCGCGGCATTCGGTCTCGCCCTGAGCCTCACCGCCTGCACGATCGGCGAGACCGGCGACGACGAGGCCCCCGCGG
>NZ_JAALDX010000232.1 GCF_014145095.1 Dietzia sp. SLG310A2-38A2
TCGAGGGCCAACCCCACGTCCCGGGCCTCCTCGGCCGAGACGGCGTCCCCGCGCAGCAGCATCCGGGAGGCGACCGAGCGGCCGACCGCCGCGGGGAGGAGCACGCTGGCCCCGCCGTCCGGCATGAGACCGATGTTGGTGAACGCGAACAGCAGGTACGCGTCGTCGGCCATGAGAACGAGGTCGGAGGCCAGCGCCAGTGAGACGCCCACCCCCGCCGCCGGACCGTTGACCGCGGCGATCACCGGAACCGGGGCGGTCAGCACCGCGCGGACCAGAGCCGCGGCGTTGTCCATGGTGACGTCGGGACTGGGAGCGTCGTCGGCTCCCTCCCGGATGGCCTGGAGGTCCGCCCCGGTGGTGAACGCCGCCCCCTCGCCGGCGAGCACGATGACACGGGTCCCCGGATCCGCACCGTGCTCGGTGATGAGCCCGATCAGCGCGCCGACCGTGTGGTGGTCCAGGGCGTTCATCCGGTCGGGTCGGTTGATGCTGATGGTCGTCACGCCGAGGTCGTCGGTCTCCACCTTGACGGCGTCCCGACCGGTGGCGGTCATCGGGCCGTCTCCGCGGCGGCGACCATGCCGGACAGGCGGTCGGTGATGATCGCCTCGGCCTCGGACATCATGCGGTCGACCAGCTCGGCCGCGGTGGGCACGTCGTCGATCAGTCCCTGACACTGGCCGGCTGACCAGATGCCCGCGTCCAGGTCGCCGTCCTCGAAGACCTTTCGGCCCCTGGCGCCGGCGACCAGGTGCTGGATGTCGGAGAACTCCACGCCCTCTGCCTCCCTGGCCACCACCTCAGCCGAGACGGCGTTCGCCGCGACTCGCGCGGTGTTGTGCAGCGTGCGGAAGATCAACTTCGTATCGAGCTCCGAGTTGGCCACGATCTGCTGCTTGACCTGGTCCGCGACCGGCGATTCGGCCGTGCACATGAAGCGGGTGCCCATGTTGGCCCCGTCCGCCCCCAGCGCGAGCGCGGCCACCAGGCCGCGGGCGTCGGCGATGCCGCCGGACGCCAGCATCGGGATCGTCAGCCGGGCCGCCGCGGCGGGGATGAGCACCAGTCCCGGCACGTCGTCCTCCCCCGGGTGCCCGGCACACTCGAAACCGTCGATCGACACGGCGTCCACCCCGAGCTTCTCGGCCTTGATCGCGTGCCGCACGGAGGTGCATTTGTGGATGACCTTGACGCCGGCGGCGTGGAAGACAGGGAGGTGGTCCTTGGGGTTGGACCCGGCGGTCTCGACGATCTTCACGCCCGACTCGACGATCGCCTGCCGGTACTCGGCGTACGGCGGCGGCGTGATCGACGGGAGGATCGTGAGGTTGACCCCGAAGGGCTGGTCGGTCATCTCCCGGCACCGGGCGATCTCCTTGACCAGGTCCTCGGGGGTGGGTTGGGTGAGCCCGGTGATGATGCCCAGCGCCCCGGCCTCGGACACGGCGGCTGCGAGTTCGGCGCGACCGACCCACATCATGCCGCCCTGCACGATGGGGTGGCGGACCCCGAACTCCTCGGTGAACCTGGTGCGGATCATGGCTGGACCTCCTCGTAGGTGCCGCCCGAGGCGGCCTTGGACCGCAGGGACTCAGGCAGGGTGAAGCGTTCTCCGTAGCTGGCCGCCAGCTCGTCGGCGCGGGCGACGAAGCCGGGCAGGCCGCCCGGGTACTGGTCCATGTAGCGGGCGACGCCGCCGGTCCAGCCCGGGAAACCGATGCCGAGGATCGAGCCGACGTTGGCGTCGGTGGTCGTCTCCAACACGCCCTCGTCAAGGCACTTGACGGTCTCGAGCGCCTCCGCGAAGAGCATGCGGTCGATCGCGTCCTGCAGCGGGATCTCGGTGGTGCCACCGAAAGCCTCCGCCAGTCCCGGCCACAGCCCGGCCCGCTTTCCGCCCGAGTACTCGTAGAAGCCGGCGCCGGTCGAGCGGCCCTTGCGGTCGTACTCGTCGATCATCGTGTCGAGCACGGCGTTGCCCGGGTGGTCGGGCAGGTCGCGGCCCTCCGCCCTGGCGGCCTCGCGCGTCTCGTCGCGGATCTTGCGGGGCAGGGTCAACGTGAGTTCGTCCATGAGCGCGAGCACCGACGCGGGGTAGCCCGCCTGCGCGGAGGCCTGTTCGACGGTGGGCGCAGGAACGCCCTCGGCGAGCAGCGCCATGCCCTCGCTGGTGAAGGTCCCGATGACGCGCGAGGTGAAGAACCCGCGGGAGTCGTTGACGACGATGGGGGTCTTGCCGATCTGCGCGACCAGGGCCAGGGCGCGCCCGAGGGCGTCCTCCGAGGTCTCGGCGCCTTTGATGATCTCGACCAGCGGCATCTTGTCGACGGGCGAGAAGAAGTGCAGGCCGATGAAGTCGGCCGGCCGGTCCACGCCGCCCGCGAGCATGGTGATGGGCAGGGTCGAGGTGTTGGAGCACAGCAGCGCGTCCGGGGCGATGTGCGGCGCGATCTCCGCGAACACCGTCTCCTTGACCTTGGGGTCCTCGAACACGGCCTCGATGACGGCCTGCGCGCCGGAGGCAGCTGACGGATCGGTGGTGGGGGTGATGCGCGACAGGAGTGCCTCACCCTTGGCCTGCGCCCGGTCGCGAGCCTCGCCCTCTGCGGCGCGGGACACGGTCTTGGAGACCAGCTTCTCCGAGTACCCCTTCCCGCGCTCGGCGGCGGCCTGGTCGATGTCCTTGAGGACGACCTCCATACCGGCCTTGGCGCACACGTAGGCGATCGCTGCGCCCATCATCCCGGCGCCCAGGATTACGACCTTGGTGATCGGCTCGCGCTCTGCGGAACCGTGGGCCTTGGCGAGCCCGTTGGCCTTCTGTAGGTCGAAGAAGAACGCGCGGATCATGTTCTTGGCGGTCTGCCCGGTCGCGAGCCCGGCGAAGTAGCGGGCCTCGATCGCCTGGGCGGCGGCGAAGTCCACCCCGGCGCCTTCGACGGCCGCGGCCATGATCGCGACGGGGGCCGGGTACGGGGCGCCCCCCAGCTGCTTGCGCAGCATCGCGGGGAACGCGGGGAGG
>NZ_JAALDX010000233.1 GCF_014145095.1 Dietzia sp. SLG310A2-38A2
CAACAACCACTTGACTTCAAGGAGAGGCGTGTGTGCGGAACGCTCTTGTCGTTGAGGGCGCGAGGGCGCGAGGGCGTGTGGGCGCGAGGGCGTGAGGGCGTTGCGTCCCGCGAGTCTGTGAACGTCTTGAGTCGGAGGGGCTCAGGTTTTTGAGTGACTTGGATCACCCCGGGAATGGATCCGGCCGGTCGCCAGTTGTACAGGGCGTCAAACCTCAGCGATCCGGACTCAACTTGGGTTGACGGCGCCACCGCCGACAGGCAGGGTGGAGTCACTGATCCGAGCCTTGAGCCGGGTCTGCTTAACGACAGAGTTTCGGACCACCCCCATCCGCGATCAAGTGCGCGGAGAGAAGGAGAACATCATGGGACGTGCAGTCGGTATCGACCTCGGCACCACCAATTCCTGCGTCGCCGTCCTCGAGGGCGGCGAGGCCAATGTGATCGCCAACGCCGAGGGGTCGCGCACGACCCCGTCGGTGGTCGCGTTCGCCAAGAACGGCGAGGTCCTCGTGGGCCAGCCGGCCAAGAACCAGGCGGTCACGAACGTCGACCGCACCATCCGCTCGGTCAAGCGCCACATCGGCACGGACTGGAAGTCGGATTCGATCGACGACAAGAACTACACCCCGCAGGAGATCAGCGCGCGCACGCTGCAGAAGCTCAAGCGCGACGCCGAGTCCTACCTCGGGGAGGACGTGACGGACGCCGTCATCACCGTCCCCGCCTACTTCAACGACGCCCAGCGTCAGGCCACCAAGGACGCCGGCCAGATCGCCGGCATGAACGTCCTGCGCATCGTCAACGAGCCCACCGCGGCCGCCCTGGCCTACGGGCTGGACAAGGGCGACAAGGAGCAGACCATCCTGGTCTTCGACCTCGGTGGCGGTACCTTCGACGTCTCCCTGCTCGACATCGGCGACGGCGTCGTGGAGGTCCGCGCGACCTCGGGCGACAACCACCTCGGTGGCGACGACTGGGACCAGCGGATCGTCGACTGGCTGGTCGAGAAGTTCAAGGCGCAGAACGGCATCGACCTCACCAAGGACAAGATGGCGCTCCAGCGTCTGCGTGAGGCCGCCGAGAAGGCGAAGATCGAGCTGTCGAGCGGACAGTCCACCTCGATCAACCTGCCGTACATCACGGTCGACGCGGACAAGAACCCGCTCTTCCTCGACGAGACCCTGTCGCGCTCGGAGTTCCAGAAGATCACGCAGGACCTGCTCGACCGGTGCCGCAAGCCGTTCCAGGCCGTCATCAAGGACGCCGGGATCGCCGTGTCCACCATCGACCACGTGGTGCTCGTCGGTGGCTCGACCCGTATGCCGGCCGTGTCCGACCTGGTCAAGGAGCTGACCGGCGGCAAGGAGCCCAACAAGGGCGTCAACCCGGACGAGGTCGTCGCCGTGGGCGCCGCGCTGCAGGCCGGCGTGCTCCGCGGCGAGGTCAAGGACGTGCTCCTGCTCGACGTGACCCCGCTGTCGCTGGGCATCGAGACCAAGGGTGGCGTGATGACCAAGCTCATCGAGCGCAACACGACCATCCCCACCAAGCGGTCCGAGACCTTCACCACGGCCGACGACAACCAGCCGTCGGTGCAGATCCAGGTGTTCCAGGGTGAGCGCGAGATGGCGGCGCAGAACAAGCTGCTCGGCTCGTTCGAGCTCGCCGGCATCGCTCCCGCGCCGCGCGGCGTGCCGCAGATCGAGGTCACCTTCGACATCGACGCCAACGGCATCGTCCACGTGACGGCCAAGGACAAGGGCACCGGCAAGGAGAACACGATCATCATCCAGGACGGCTCGGGCCTGTCCAAGGAGGAGATCGACCAGATGATCAAGGACGCCGAGGCCCACGCGGAGGAGGACCACAAGCGCCGCGAGGAGGCCGACGCCCGCAACCAGGCCGAGTCCACGATCTACCAGACGGAGAAGTTCGTCTCGGAGAACGAGGACAAGGTCCCCGCGGACAAGAAGGAGTCCCTCGAGGCCGCGATCGCCGAGGCCAAGTCCGCGCTCGAGGGTTCGGACGTCGACGCCATCAAGGCCGCCGTGGAGAAGGTCAACACCGAGGCCCAGGCCGTCGGCCAGGCCATCTACGAGGCAGCTGCGGCCGAGGGTGCCGAGGCCGGCGACCCCACCTCCGCGGGTTCCGCTGACGACGACGTCGTCGACGCCGAGGTCGTGGACGAGGACGAGCCCAAGGGGGAGAACAAGTGACGGACGCGACCGGAATTCCCGATCCCGGCGACCCGGAGGCCACCGACGAGGAGGCCGTGGACGAGAAGTTCGTCCAGGACGCCCCGGTGGCGCCCGAGGCCGAGGTCGTGGCCGAGGGTGCGGCCGGCGTCGAACCCGACGAGGTCGAGGCGGCCGCCGAGGACGACGAGACAGCCAGGGGTGAGTTCCAGTGACCACACCACACGCCGACGGTCCGGAGACGGACAAGGCCGCCTGGGCGGGCGGTGACGCCGAGGACGTGGCCGCCGCGCAGGCGGTGGACGACACATCCGGCGCCACTCCCGCGGAGGCGGTGGAAGGCGAGATCGTCGAGGACGACCCGGCCCCGACGGGCGGCACTGACTCGGTGGGCGCAGGGGATGCGCCCGCCGACGACGCCACGGCGGCGCTACAGGCCCAGCTCGACGAGCGGACGGCGGACCTGCAGCGCGTGTCGGCGGAGTTCGCCAACTACCGCCGCCGGGTGGAGCGTGACCGCCAGGCCATCATCGACACCGCCAAGGGCTCGGTCCTCACCGAGCTGCTGACGATCGTCGACGACCTGGAGCGGGCACGGGCGCACGGCGACCTGGAGGAGGGGCCCCTCAAGGCGTTCGCCGACCGGGTCCACGCGGTCCTGGCCTCCCAGGGGGTCGAGTCCTTCGGCGAGGAGGGCGACGCGTTCGACCCGTCCGTGCACGAGGCCGTGCAGGACGAGTCGGAGGGTTCCGAGCCCGTGCTGGGCACGATCCTGCGGAAGGGTTACCGCCACGGCGAGCGGACCCTGCGGTCGGCGATGGTCACCGTCCGCTGATCTGCCCCGCCTCCACCGCCGCCGGTGTGCGGTCACCTGCACACCGGCGGTCGAGGTGGAAAAGTGAGACGTGAGAACAGCAGGACCCGATAGAGGAAGGAGGCGTCTGGTGAGTCAGCGCGAATGGGTCGAGAAGGACTACTACGCCGAACTGGGCGTCTCCAAGTCCGCCACGGCGGACGAGATCCGCAAGGCGTACCGCAAGCTCGCGAGCGACAACCACCCGGACAAGAACCCGGGGAACACGGCCGCCGAGGAGAAGTTCAAGCGGGTCGGCGAGGCCAACAGCGTCATCGGCGACCCCGCCAAGCGCAAGGAGTACGACGAGTTCCGTGCGCAGGTCTCCTCGGGCGGGTTCGGCGGTTTCGCGCCCCCCGGTGGCGGTAGGTACACCACGACCGGTGGCGACTTCGACATCGGCGACCTCTTCGGTCAGGCCGCGGGATCCGGCGGCGCCGGAGGGGCCGGGGGTTTCTCCGACCTGTTCGGTGGCCTGTTCAACCAGGGCCGTGGTGGCGGGGCCGGGGCGGGTCGCGGCCGGGCACAGCGGCCGCAGGGCGGGCAGGACGTCGAGACCGCCCTCACCCTGTCGTTCCGCGAGGCGGCCCTGGGCGAGACGGTGCAGATCAGGCTCTCGTCCGCCTCACCGTGCCTGACCTGTCACGGCAGCGGGGCCCGCCCGGGGACCAGCCCCAAGGTCTGCGGCACCTGCCACGGGGCCGGGGTCACCCAGCGCACCCAGGGCGCGTTCGGGTTCGCCGAACCGTGCACGGACTGCGGCGGCACCGGGTCCAAGATCGACGACCCGTGCCCGGACTGCGTCGGCAGCGGCGTCACCGACCGCGCCCGCACCATCAACGTCAAGGTGCCCGCCGGGGTCCAGGACGGCCAACGCATCCGGCTCTCGGGTCAGGGTGAGGCGGGGTTCCGCGGAGCACCGTCCGGCGACCTGTACGTCACGGTCACCGTGTCGAAGGACGCCGTGTTCGACCGCGACGGCGCCGACCTGCTCGTGGAGCTCCCGGTCTCCTACCCGGAGCTCGTCCGCGGCTCCCAGGTGTCGGTGCCCACGCTCACCGGGCGGGTGACCGTCAAGGTCCCCGCCGGGTCGCGTGACGGACAGATCCTGCGGGTCCGGGGGCGCGGCATCGCACGCAAGTCCGGGACCGGTGACCTCAAGGTCACGCTCCGGGTGGCCACGCCCCCCGCCGGGATGGCCGAGGCCGAGCTCGCCGCCTACGACGATGCGTTGCGGGCAGCCGGCTTCGATCCACGGTCGGGCTGGGCCGGGTCGGCATGAGCCCCCGGCGGGACGTGGGGGACCTGGGCCCCGACGACAGCGTCCTGGTGATCTCCGTGGCCGCGGAGCTGTCCGGACTGCACGCACAGACCCTGCGTACCTACGACCGGCTGGGGATCGTCACGCCCGAACGCACCAGCGGTGGCGGGCGCCGCTACTCGCTCCGCGACGTGGCCCTGCTCCGCGAGGTACAGCGGCTCAGCCAGGACGAGGGGGTCAACCTCGCCGGCATCAAGCGCATCATCGAGCTGACCAACCAGGTCGACGCACTGCAGTCACGGGTCCGCGAGTTGGTCGACGAGCTCGCGGAACTCCGCGCCGGGTCGGCGCGGGGCCGGGCCGGAGGGGAGCTCGTCCACGTGCCCCGCTCCACCTCGGTCGTGGTCTGGCGGCCTCGCCACCAGCGCGAGGACCGCTGATCACACGGACCTAAGGACGATCAACGAATTGTCCTAGGATAGCCTTACCTTTTACAGTGGACCGGTGACGATCGATCAGGTGGGCCATACCGGGCGGGTCGGGGGACTCGCGG
Organism: Dietzia sp. SLG310A2-38A2; assembly: GCF_014145095.1. Lineage (GTDB taxonomy): Bacteria > Actinomycetota > Actinomycetes > Mycobacteriales > Mycobacteriaceae > Dietzia. Next base: position 4,865 of record NZ_JAALDX010000233.1, read on the forward strand.
GGCCTCTCGCCGCCCGCGGCCGCGCAGTGGCCGTGATCAGCGACGACACCACCCTCACCTACACCGATCTCGCCCTCCGGGTCGCAGCCCGGGCGGCTGAGTACCCGGCGGTGACGTCCGGACGCCGGATGATCGGCCTGGTCGCGGGCAACACCTGCGACTTCCTCATCGACTACCTCGCCGCGCACGAGGCGGGTCATGCGATCCTGCTCCTGCCGCCGGAGAGCGCGGCCACCCGAAGCCTGATCGACTCGTGGACCCCGGACGTCGTGGCGGGTGCGGGTGAGTCGATCCCGGACTCCGCGCACCACACCCCGCCGCGCCACGAGCTCCACCCCGACCTGGCCCTTCTGCTCAGCACCTCGGGGTCGACCGGGTCTCCCAAGCTCGTCCGCCAGTCGCGCCGGGCCGTGCTGTCCAATGCCGCGGCGATCGCCGAGTACCTGCGCATCGTGCCCGGGGACCGTGCCATCACCACCCTCCCGCCGCACTATTGCTACGGCCTGTCGGTGATCCACAGCCACCTGCTCGTGGGCGCCTCGGTGGTGCTCAACGAGGACTCCGTGGCGAGCCCCGGGTTCTGGGAGCGTGCCGGCGCCCACGGCGTGACGACCTTCGCCGCCGTCCCCCACACCGTGGAGCTGCTCGAGCGCGTGGGTCTGGACCGGCTGGACCACCTCACCCGCCTGCGCTACCTCACCCAGGCCGGCGGCCGGCTGGCACCGGAGAAGGTGCGCGCCCTCGCTGAGCGGCTCGAGGCCAGGGGCGCCGAGCTCGTCGTGATGTACGGCCAGACCGAGGCCACCGCCCGTATGGGCTACCTCCCGCCGCATCTCGCGCGCAG
>NZ_JAALDX010000234.1 GCF_014145095.1 Dietzia sp. SLG310A2-38A2
CTGCGGCCCGTGATCGGAACCTCGATCACGGGCCGCAGTGGTGTCTGGCGGGCCCTGCCGTCAGCAGGTGTGGTGCGCGTGCTGCACCTGGTACACCGGAGTGGGAACCCCCTCCATTCTCGCCTTGAGCTGCAGGGCCAGGTACTTGGAGTAGTGGCGGGACTGGTGGAGGTTGCCACCGTGGACCCAGAGCTGCTCGACGTTCGTCGGCTTCCACATGTTCCGGAGTTCTCCCTCCCAGGGCCCGGGGTCCCGGGTGGTGTCCGAACCGTATCCCCAGACCTTGCCCACCCGATCGGCGACGTCCTGCGACACGAGATCGGTCAACCACTGGTTCATCGAGCCGTACCCGGTGGCGTAGACGATGAGGTCTGCGGGCAGGAACCTCCCGTCGTCCAGCTCCACCCCGTCGGCCCGGATCCTCGCCACCTGCCCGCGCGCCAGCGCGACCTCGCCGTCGATCACGAGTTGGCTGGCACCGACGTCGATGTAGTACCCCGAGCCGCGCCGGAGGTACTTGAGGAAGAGGCCGGACCCGTCCTCACCGAAGTCCAGCTCGAATCCGGCCGCGCGGAGCCGGCCGTAGAACTCCGCGTCCTTCTCCGCCATCTGCTCGTAGACGGGGATCTGCACCTCGGGGAGCAGGCGGTAGGGCCAGGAGGCGAAGAGCATGTCGGCCTTCTCGGTGGTCACCCCGGCTTCCAGCGCGTCCTCCGAGTACAGGGGTCCGAGCGCCAGTGACATGAGCGACTCGCTCCGCGCGATGTGGGTGGAGGAGCGCTGGACCATGGTGACGTCGGCTCCGTGGTCCCAGAGCGCGGCGCAGATGTCGTGGGCCGAGTTGTTCGAGCCGATCACCACGGCCCGCTTGCCCTCCACGTCCCCCTCCCCGGTGAACTCCGACGAGTGCCACTGCTCCCCGGCGAACGAGTCCGCGCCCTCGACGTGCGGGATGTTCGGGTAGCCGGAGACGCCGAGTGCGAACACCAGCTGGGTCGGGCGGAGTTCCACCCTCTCCCCTCGCCGGTCCACCTCGACCCGCCACGTCCCGGACTCCTCGTCGAAGTCCGCGTTCAGACACTGCGTCCCGGACCAGTAGTCGAGCTCCATGATCGCGGTGTAGTGCTCGAGCCAGTCCCCGACCTTGTCCTTGGACGGGAACACCGGCCAGTCGTCGGGGAAGGGGATGTACGGGAGGTGGTCGTACCAGACCGGATCGTGGAGGTGGAGCGACTTGTAGCGCTTGCGCCACGAGTCGCCGGCCCGCTCGTTCTTCTCGATCACGATGGTCGGCACACCCAGCCGCGTGAGTCGGGCGGCGAGCCCGATCCCGCCCTGGCCTCCGCCGATGATCACCGTGTACGGCTGCTCGGTGTACCCGAGGGTCTCCTGGCGCTCCTGCTTCTTCTCGAGCCAGGTCTTGCGACCCCTACGGATGACGTGCTCGACACCCTGGTCCCGGGTTCGGCGCTTCTTCTCCTCGTGGCCCTTGAGTTCCTGCATCGTGGTGAGGAGGGTCCAGGCCTTGCCGTCGCGCAACCGGAGGTGCGCCCATCCGCGGCCGACCGCCGTCTCGAAGGTCACCCACGCCTCGGTCACGTGGCCGGACACGCTCGCCGGGTCGTCGAGCCTCCAGGCGGAGGGGGAGACCGCGGCCAGCTGGGACTCGAGCATCCGGCGGATCTGCTCCCGCCCTTCGAGGGTCTTGAGGTTCCACGTGAAGGCGACGAAGTCGCGCCAGTAGCCCTCGGGCTCGAACAGCTGCGCGACCCGGTCCGCGTCCCCCGCCCGGAGGGCCTCGTCGAACTCCCCGAGCCACCTGTAGACCGTGGCGTCCGCAGCCACCTCGTCCTCACTCCGCACATCTGCGCCCGCGCCTGAACCGTCGGCGCCCGGCCCACCCCGCTCGGCCGGTGCGTCTGTCGTCTGGGTCATGTCCGCTCCTTCGTGTCGTGTAGCTTCGGCAATGACGTAGATCACACTTTCTTCCCCAGGGGGTGGCAATGTCGTTGCACCCGGCCCTGCGGTTCTCCGACCCCCGGGCCTTCGCCGAGCGCTCCATCAGGGCCCACGGGATCGCGCTCTCCGGTGGCGCGACCTCCGACCTCGACTCCCGGGTTCTACAGGCGTGGAGGCGCAGCGGAGCGGCCGGGATCTCGCCGGACCAGGAGCTACCGGCCCGCGTGCTCACCCGTGACCAGGTCACCGACGCGCGGCAGCGCACACCCCTGCGTCACATCGCCGCGGACGTGGTGGCCTCGGTGTCCGACACGTCCGCCGCGGGCCGGCACCTGGTGGTCCTCACCGATTCGCGGGGGTGCCTGCTGTGGCGGGCGGGAAGTCCCCACGTGCTGCGCCGCGCGGACTCGATCGCGTTCGCCGAGGGCGCGGACTGGTCCGAACAGGGCATCGGCACGAACGGCATCTCCCTCGCGCTCGAGACCGGGACGCTGACCCACGCCACCGCGGGCGAACACTACGTCCGGGCCCATCACGGCTGGACCTGCACGGCCAGTCCCGTCCGCGACGCCCGCGGCAGGATCCTCGGGGTCCTCGACGTCTCGCATCCGGTCCGCTTCTCGAGTTCCGAGACGGCGGCGCTGGTCCGGTGCGGAGCCCGGTTGGCCGAGACCCTGCTCGCGAACGGAGTGGGCGGGCAGTCCCCGGACGACCTCCCGCCGCCGGACCCGGGGTCACGCCCCGGCCCCGAGGGGTCCGCGGACGGCGACGACAACCCGGTGACGGAGATCCGTCTGCTCGGGTGGAGGCCGTCGGTCGTCCGGGCCGACGGATCGACGGTCGACCTCACCCCGCGAAGGGCGGAGCTGCTCGCGCTCCTGGCGTCCCGGGAGGCGTGGTCCGCACGCTCCCTGTCCGAGGCGCTCTACGGGGACAGGGACGCGACGGCGACCGTCAGGGGCGAGGTCCGCAGACTCCGCCAGCTCACCGGACTGTCGATCGACTCCCAGCCGTACGCCCTGGCCTCCCACGAGCGAGGCTGCGTGGACTTCCTCTCGGTGGAGCATCCCGACGATCTCCTGCCCCTCTCGGAGATCCCGGCCATCATCGACCTGCGGTACGGGATCTGACGCCACGGGATCTGACACCGCGGGTCGGCGCGCCCGGAACGGCGTCCGACCGAGGTGGCACAATCAGCAGTCATGACGCCGGAGAACACGGGACGCACGCTCCACCAGCCGCGCACGCTCGACCAGTCGTCCAAGCTCAAGGACGTCCTCTACGAGATCCGCGGCCCGGTGCTGGCACGGGCGAACCAGCTCGAGGCGGAGGGTCACCGGATCCTCAAGCTGAACATCGGCAACCCCGCCCCCTTCGGATTCGAGGCGCCGGACGTGATCATGCGCGACATGATCGCGGCGCTGCCCCACGCGCAGGGCTATTCGGAGTCCAAGGGCATCCTGTCGGCCCGTCGAGCGATCTTCACACGGTACGAGCTGGTCCCCGACTTCCCGCAGTTGGACGTGGAGGACATCTACCTGGGCAACGGCGTGTCCGAGCTCATCACCATGACGATGCAGGCGTTGCTGGACGACGGCGACGAGGTCCTCATCCCGGCACCGGACTACCCGCTGTGGACCGCCATGACCTCACTCGCCGGGGGCAGGCCCGTCCACTACCTCGCGGACGAGCACGACGACTGGAACCCGTCGCTCGAGGACATCGCCTCGAAGATCACGCCCAAGACCAAGGCCATCGTCGTGATCAACCCCAACAACCCCACCGGGGCGGTCTACTCCCGGGAGGTCCTGCAGGGGATCGTGGACCTGGCCCGCGAGCACAGCCTGCTCATCCTGGCGGACGAGATCTACGACCGGATCGTCTACGACGAGGCGCAGCACACCTCCATCGCCTCGCTCGCGCACGATCTGCTGGTCCTGACCTTCAACGGCCTGTCCAAGACCTACCGCGTGGCGGGCTACCGGGCGGGCTGGATGGCGATCACCGGCCCCAAGGCGCACGCGGCCGGGTTCCTCGAGGGTCTGGAGTTGTTGGCCTCGACGAGGTTGTGCCCCAACGTGCCCGCGCAGCACGCCATCCAGGTGGCACTCGGCGGGTACCAGTCGATCAACGAGCTGATCGAGCCCGGCGGCAGGCTCCACGAGCAGCGCGGCATCGCGTGGGAGAAGCTCAACTCGATCCCCGGGGTGAGCTGCGTCAAGCCGATGGGCGCCCTCTACGTGTTCCCCAGGCTCGACCCGGAGGTCCACGAGATCCACGACGACCGCCTGTTCGCGCTTGACCTGCTCGAGCGCGAGCGCATCCTGGTCACCCAGGGCACGGGGTTCAACTGGCCGGAACCGGATCACTTCCGGGTGGTCACGCTGCCCGCCGGCCGCGATCTGGCCGTGGCGATCGAGCGGATCGGCAACTTCCTGGCCTCGTACCGCCAGTAGTCCGGGCGCTCAGTGCCGCGCGCCCACGGTCGCCCGGTCCAGTTCCTCCGGGGTCACATCGCGGGAGAGCCACACCGCTGCCGCGGTGGTGAGCGGGACGCACAGGGCGAGGGCGATCGCGCCGACGAGCGACCGCATCAGTTCCACGGCTACGACGTCGGAGGTGAGGATCGACAGCGGCGAGCGGGTCCCCAGCGAGAACAGCAGGAGCAGCGGCAGCGCCGACCCGGTGTACGCCAACACCAGGGTGTAGACCATCGACGCGACGTGGTCGCGACCGACCCCCATCGCCGACCGGAACACCTGGACGGGACCGGCGTGCGGGTCGAGGTGGCGCATCTCGAACACGGTCGCGGACTGGCTCACGGTGACGTCGTTGAGCACGCCCAGTGCACCGATGATGAAGCCGGCGAGCAGCAGCCCCGTCAGCGAGACGTGTTGCACGAACACCTGGACCTGCGTCGTGGAGTCGCCGCTGAGCCCGGTGATCCTGGTGGTCTCGATGACGACCCAGCTCAGTAACGCCGCCGCCAGCATCGCCGACAGCGTGCCGAGCAGCGCGGCGTGGGTCTTGAGGTTGATCCCGTGCACCACGTAGATCACCAGGTAGAGCACGGCGGAGCCGCCGACCACGGCCACCAGGATGGCCGGGTTGCCGTCGAGGATCGAGGGGAGGACGAACCCCACGACGACGAGGAGCGCCACCGCGATCCCGACCAGGGCCCGCAGCCCCTTCCACCGCCCGACGGCGACCATCACCACGGCGCCCACGAGGAGCCACAACGCCATGGGCACGGTCCGGGTGAAGTCCTCGAAAGCATAGGTGTCGATGGCCCCCTGGGGTGAGCGACCGAGCTGGATCTGGTCGCCCTCAGCGAGGTCCGGGGATCCGGGCCCGGGCGGTATCTCCAGCAGGACCTGTCGGCCGGCGTCCGGGCCGGTGTCGAGTCGCACGATCGAGCGTGGACACTCCGGGCCGGGGAACCGGGGTTCGAGCGGTGGGCCGGGCAGCACCCGCCCGTTGTCCGGTGAGCCACAGGGAGCGACCTCGGTGGACACGACCTCGCCGCGCTCGGTCACCACCGAGGATCCGGACGACTGGGCGAAGTACGGGTCCAGCTCGGGGTCCTGGAAGGTCGGCCAGAGCAGCGCCACCCCGATCATCGTCGCGACCGCGCCCAGGATCAGTCCGACCACCGTGATCCGGCCGGCGCTGCCGGACGGCACGAAGTGGGACCCGTGTCGGGGGCGCTCGACCCGGTGCCGGTGCCGGGGAGGGGTCGCTGGCCGGTCGCTCACGCCGCCAACCCTAACCCGGGCCGGGCCCGGTCGG
>NZ_JAALDX010000235.1:0-4540 GCF_014145095.1 Dietzia sp. SLG310A2-38A2
CTTCGGGACGCGCAGGACGCGCGCGCCGAGGCCGAGCAGGCCGACCGGGCCCGGGTCCGCGCCGAGGCGACCTCGGACACTCTGCGTGAAGTGCTGGACTCACTACGCGATAACACTCGCGAGGCCGGCCCGGCCGGCACACCGTCGACCGCAACTGAACGCCCCGACGAGCGCCCCTGAGAACTGAGTGTCAGAGGTGGCAGCCACACCCCAAGGGCACGACGATCATTCGGGGACGCCGAGCTCGGCGGACCGACTCGAGTCGTAGGTAGGCGGCGTCCACGGCGCCCGCGGCCTGAGGGAGAAGGTGGCACGCAATGTGGGATCTTGGCACGGCGACGTTGGCGGTCGCGGTGGTGGCGGGCGGTGCCCTCGTGCTTCCTCCGACCGCGCGAGGTGTGGGCGGGATGTGCGCGATCATCGGCTTGCTCGGGGTGATGCAGGGGGCGAACGTGGGCGCCGACTCCTCGCGGCGCTGGGGACGCTGGCCTGGTTTATCGGGCACTGGTCGTTCGCGGTCCGCAATGATGCGCGGTACCGGTCACGGTTGGCGCGCGTGGTGATCGACCAGACGCCGCCCGCGGTGGACGCTGCCGCAGTTCTGGGAACTGCGAAAGCGCAAGACGCGCGAGTGACTGAACGCTGACACATCTCTTCCGACCGGAACGAGAAAAGGCCCCGCGGTGTGGCGGGGCCTTTGTTGTGGGTAAGCGTACGTCAGATCAGAACAGCGAAGGTGTATCCAGGGGTGCGGTATTGCCGGATGCGGCGCTGTAGGCGATGGGGTCCCAGCCACCAGAGACTGCGTTGCGGACGGCCAGGGAGCGGGCGTGGCGGTCTTGCCGTCTGAGGGAGGTTCGGATAATTCCGGTGCGTCCGCAGGCGACGGCGTAGTTCAGGTTCGCCGCCTGTGTGGACGGGATCAGGTGATCGGGATCAACGCGCACGCATAGTGGCTCGTTGCAGCGGTGTTCGGCGACGACGCCGGCCAGGTCGATGCCGTCGAGTAGAAGCGCGAACCGGTGCGCTGATTCGGTGCGGCTCACGCCGCCTTCGCGCCAGCTCAAGCGTCCGTACCCATCAACACCGGAGACGGCCCCCGTGAACAGCCAATGTCCGTCGCCGGGGGCTCGTACGACCTTGGCCCAGAACGCGGCGATTGCCTCCGGAGTGGGGGGCAGTGTCGCGCTGTAGGGGCGCGAGTTAGCCGACGGCCCAGACGAGGTGGACCGTGGTTCCAGGTCCAGTCCCGGCAGGGGAACGTCCTCACACCACGGCCCACCGCGGGGATCAGTGGTTGCTGGCACCGTTGCTGTCCGAACTGTCTACAGCCGTGCCCGTCTCAGCGTCTTCGCTCGCACTCCCGGTGCTCTCTGACTCAGACTCGCCGCTGGCTTCGTCGTTGTCGTCCTCGGAGTTTTTTGCGCTGCGGATCGCTGCACCGACGTCGCGGGCAGACAGGCCGGTCATCTCGGCTAGGTCGGACTGGGGGACGCCGAGGCCCCGGAGCTCGATGAGCGCGCCGCCGAGGGTGGCTTCTGCTTCCTCGCGGGCGTCGATCGCGGAGAACACGGCAATAAGCTTGGACTCGCGCTTGCGCGCTCGCTCCAACTCGACGGCCATTGCTTGGCGGGCGCGGGCCCGTGCGGTCTGTGAACGGGAGTCTGTCTTCGCGAGGCCCATACGCTCGACCCTATTGGTCGCCGCTCTCCCCCGCAGTCGCCCACGCTCTGGCTGCCCACGCTCTGGCTGCGGCTGCCCGCCGCAGCTTCCGCACCGCCCCGGCCAGTCGCCCTCCGTGCGTCCGCCACAAAACCCGACTCGCTCTCGCTCCTCTGAACAGTCTTACACAGTAGGCATTACTAATGACGCCTGGAAAACCGCTGGTCACCGACCCGGCCAGCCGCGCCGATAGACGCGCCCAGACGCCCCCGCCTAGACTGGCGTTCATGATGAGCCTGCGGGCGGTGCACGCCGGGACTGGATACCAGTACTTGCTGCGCTCCGTGGCCACCCACGACGCCGACCCGCAAGGGCAAAGCCTGTCGGACTACTACGCCGCCAAGGGCACCCCACCGGGCCGCTGGATCGGCTCCGGACTGACCGGGCTGGCATCCGAGAACGCCATCTCGGGATCGGTCGTCACCGAAGCACAGATGGCCGCACTGTACGGCGAAGGCCTGCACCCGGACACCGACGACCTCATGGAATCAGGGACGCCACTGTCGGCCTGCAAACTGGGCCGCTCCTACTCCCTGTACGCCTCCGGCGTGCCGGTCCTGGCGGCGATCGACGCCGCTGAGAAGGCGTTCGTCTCTGGCGAAGGCAGGCGCCCCACCACGGATGAGAAGGGCCAGATCGCCGAGAGTGTCGGACGCGGTTTCTACACCGAGCAGTTCGGCTACGACCACGCCTCCGGGCGCGACGTCATCGCCTGGGTCAACCGCGAACGAGACAAGGTCCGCCAGGCCGTGGCCGGGTTCGACTTCACCTTCTCCCCGGTCAAAAGTGTCAGCGTCTGGTGGGCAATGGCCGACGAGCACACCGCCTCCCACATCGCGGCGCTGCACCACGAAGCAGTCGCCGAAGCACTCACCTGGGCCGAGAACAATGCGGTGTACACGCGGGTGGGAACCAACGGCATCGAGCAGGTCTCCACCGGCGGGATCGTGGCCAGTGAGTTCACCCATTTCGACACCCGCGGCGGGGACCCGGACCTGCACTCGCACGTATTGATCGCCAACAAAGTGCAAGGCCCCGACGGGCGGTGGCGCACCCTGGACTCACGCGCAATCCACCAGATGCACCAGGCGATCTCCGCCCGCTACGACGCCGTCCTGCACGACCTCATCACCCGCCGAATGGGCGCGCGATTTGTGGCCCACTACCCGCACCGAGACAAGGCGCCCATCTGGGAAGTCGCCGGTATTGACCGCCGCCTGATCGACGCGTTCTCCTCCCGCCGGACCCTGGCCCGTCCGGTCTACGACCGACTGGTCACCGAGTACGTCCAGGCCAATGGTCGCCAACCCTCGCAGCGGGCCGCGTACGCCCTGTGGCAGAAAGCCATCCTCGACACACGCGATGCAAAGAAGCCCGCACAGTCCCTCGATGAGCACCGGCAGACCTGGCACAAGGTGGCCGCCGAGCGCATTGGCCAGGACGCCCTTGCGGCCATGCTCTCCGGCGTCCGAGGTGCCGGCGCAGAGCAGGACCGACCCCTGTACTCAGGCAGCGAACACGCCACCGACGTGGCAACCAAAGCTGTACGCGCGGTGACCTCCCAGCGGGCGCAGTTCCGCCAGTCGCACGTGGACACGGCAGTGTCGACCGTCCTGAAGGGATACCGGTTTGCCTCCGCCGGCGACCTGGAGCAAGCCCACAGCCAGGTCATGGAAGAGGCGATGGGAGCGCACGTCGTGGCCCTGACACCGCCGGAAATGCTGGACCTACCGGAGGCACTGACGGGTGAGTCCGGGGCCGGGGTGGACCGTCACGCCAACTCCCGCAAATACACCACCGCCGCGGTCCTTGAAGCCGAGACACTGACCCTCGAGGCGGCCACCACACCGGTTGCGGTGTTCGCCTCAGGCGCCGACATTGAGCAGGCCCTGGCCCGCCACGAACTCGAGCACGGGTGGGCGCTCAACGCCGGGCAGGCCGCGATGGCGCGTCACCTTCTCACCTCCGGCACGCTCGTTGCCGCCGGAGTTGGCCCAGCCGGTACCGGCAAGACCGCGAGCATGAAACTCCTCGCCCAAACCTGGCAGGACAGCGGGCGAGGTGTCATCGGATTGGCGCCCTCGGCAGCGGCGGCATCCATCCTTTCCGATGAGATCGGTGCGACCTCCCACACCATCGATTCGGTGACCTTCACCTGGCGCGGACTACACCCCAACCAACCGGAGAAGACCCTGTCGGCACTGCCGATCAAGATCGCCCCCGGCGACATGCTCCTGGTCGATGAGGCCGGAATGTCGAGCACCGAAAACCTGGCCGCACTGACAGAGATCGCCACTGAATCGGGAGCTGTTGTTCGGCTCATCGGTGACCCCAAGCAGCTCGCAGCCGTCGAAACCGGCGGACTGTTCGGAGAGGTCGCGCGCACCCCAGGAACGCCCGAGCTGCGCGAGGTCATGCGCATGGGCAGCGACACCGAACAAGCCGCCGCCACACTCTCCCTACGCGAGGGAAACCCCGACGCCCTGGCCCTGTACTCCCAGCGGGGATGGATCACCGGCGGCACCCGCGAGCAGATGCTCACCGAGGCAGTGGAGGCCTACCTCACCGACACAGGTGCCGGCCGAAACTCGTTGATCATCGCCTCGAGGAACACCGACGTCGACACCCTCAACGAGATCATCCGCTCAGGCCGCATCACCGCCGGGATCGTCGACGCATCCTGCGAAACCCGAGTCGCTAGAGGCGACACCATCGGCGTCGGGGACACCGTCATCGCCCGCAAGAACGCCAAGCTCTACACCGAAGACCGCAAGTACCTGGGCCGGGTCATCAACGGGCAACTGTTCACCGTCACCGG
>NZ_JAALDX010000235.1:4550-9245 GCF_014145095.1 Dietzia sp. SLG310A2-38A2
CTCACAGGCGACGGCTCGGTGGCCGTGCAAGATATCAACACCGACGAGCAGATGCTCGTACCCGGCAGCTACGCGCAAGACAACATCCACCTGGGTTACGCCTCCACCATCCACCGAGCCCAGGGCGCCACCGTGGAGACCACCCACGCCGTGGTGGACACCTCCGTCGACCGGGCCGGCCTCTATGTCGCCATGACCCGAGGCAAGCAAGAGAACCGCGCCTACGCCGTCTGCGAGCCCGTCGTTGATTTCGTGGCGGAAGATGCCCACATGCACTCGGCTGGCGACCGGGACGCACCTACCGCCTCGGAAGTTCTGGCGACCATTCTGCGGCGCGACACCCACCAAGCCTCGGCCACTGCGGCCCTGCGCGAAGAGATGGACCACGCCACCGACCCGGCGCGTCTGGAAGCGCTGTATCGGCACGGCGTCGACCTGGCCGCCGACGCCTTCACCAGCGCCACTTTGGCCGAATACACCGACGCTCTCCCCCGTCTCTACAGTCGCCAGCTCGAGGCAGATCCCGACCAATACGCGGCGATCGCCCAAGCCTGGACCGACGCGGCAAAAGCCGGCCGCGACCCACGCGAACACTGGACGCAGGCCACAGCGAACCTCGAAACCGCGGACTCCCCCGGTGCCGTCATCGCCCACCGCTTGCGTCACGTGACCGCCGCCGGTCAAGACCGAAGCGCTCTGCCCACTCCCCCACCGGCAACCGCTACTGGCGATGCCGAACTCGCGGCCTGGCTCACCGCCACCCACGACGAACTGACGACCTCGCCCGACGAGGACACCGCCCAGGCGCCCTCGGTGGACGTGGACGACTTCACTGCCTCCTACCTCGACCACCGGGCCGCAGAGGAAGAAAGCGGCCCGGACACCCACTCGACGACCGGATCGCCCTGGGGACCTACGACCGACTCCTCTCCCGACCTCTGGTGACTTGTCCGCTTCGAGCAGGCGGTCAACTGGAGGTGTTAGGCGGCAGTGGCGGCCCATTGATGGGGCGCGGCCAGCACGTCCGCCGCAGGCAGCGCAGCGCGGGCCGCGGCCACCAGTTCCCACCAACTACCGGGGTCTGGCTCGCGGTGGCGATCTTGCGCGGCCATTGCTGCCCCCCAGGTGGTTGCCTCCACCGGCGGCCCGGTCGCGGTGGCCCCGTAGGCCAGGGCGATATCGACGGGGTGGACCTGCTCGGCTTCGGCCGGGCTGGGGAAGCTCCCCCATTCGGCAAGCGCGTCGGAGTCTTCTGCCTGGTAGCGGGTGGTGAACCACCACACGAATACCGCCGATTGGAGGCGGTACAGGCGGACCCGATCGGCGTGGGCCCCTGTCACCCCTGCGGCGGCGGCGGCCCGGGTTAGGCGGGAGCGCCCCTGGTAGGCGCGCCCGCTGGCGGTGCATAGACCGAGGGACTGCAGGGCACGGAGTTTGCTGCGCACGGTGGCCGCGCACACGCCCAAGCGTGTCGCCAGCTCCCCCACCGATACTCGCCCGGTCCGGAGCAGGTCCCACACCCGCATCCCCAGGACACCCAGAGGGCGGGCGTGCCAGATGTCGGCGCGAGCGCATTCCAGTTCCTCATGAAGTTGCTGCGCTAGGACTGGAGTAAATACTGCGCCACTTCCTGTCTCCCCGCCCCCGCGGGTAGCCACCCGCCAGGTCGCGGCCCACGGGCCAACTGCTCGCTGCGTGCGGCGGATCCAGCCCCGGTCGGCGAGATCGGTAAGCCGGTCAGCGACGGTGTCCCTGACCAGGCCGGCGGCCAGAGCCCAGTCACGCTCAGAGAAGTGGACCTCCTCGGAGGCTGCCGAGAGGACGCGTGCGGCCAGGGCGAGCAGGACGAGTCGGCTCTGCGCTCCGGTTTTGCCCTGCCACTGCTCGGGCTGGGCCTCCATGCGCGCGATCAGATCGGCGACGGTGCGCTCGGCGGTGCGGCGGGCCGGGCTGGCAGTGCACGAGGTGCGGGTGGCGTGGCTGGCGGCAGTGACGGCCTTGGCCCACTGACGAGCCAGCTCCTGTTCGGTGTCCAGCCGGGGGGTACGGCCGCCTGCGGTGCGGCGGGTGCGCAGGAATTCCAGACCGGGCCAGTTCTCGGTGAAGGCGGCTCTGGCGAGGTCGCGGTACTGCATGCGGGCGTGTGCGCACGCGAGCACGATCGACCAACCGATCGCGGAGGCATCCCCGCTGCTGGTGATGGGGGTTGAGCAGAGGGCGCGGATCTTGGCGGGCAGTGGGCGGCGTGGTCCGGCCAGATGCGGATGGCCTTCGACATCGACATGCACGGGCAGGGTGGCAACCGTCGGGTTCGCCGCGGCGGCCGGATGAGGGTGGGCGCCGAGCTGCTCGACAGCCCGCTTGAGAGCACGCAGCGATGCGGGATGAATGTCGGTGTCGCCCAGGGGTACCGAGGTTCCGCCGGAGCGGTGGGGTGAGCCCGGGGCGCGGACACAACCGGTGCGCGGGTTCGCCAGTGGGCCGCGGTCAAGTGAGGGCCACGCGGCGGCGAATGCGTCCACTACTGGCGCTAGTCGGGTCGGTGAGATCGCGGTGCTCAGGCGGATCCAGACGTGATATCCCCCGCCGGGTCCAGATGAGCACACCAGATGTTCGATCCCCGCGGCGGTGAGAGCGGATGTGCAGGCGGCGAGGTCGGCAGTGGCGGTTGAGCCGGCGTGATGGGCGTCGAAGTCCAGAGCAAGCAGGCGGAAACGGCCGGCTTCGTCTGTCAGATGCAGCGCGTACGGCACATCTGGGCCGGGGGCGCCGTCGGTGAAGCGCCGAGTTGTCGAGAAGGTGTGGGCTTTGCGCGGGTCGACCCGCACATACGGGCGCGGACTCCACACACACGCCACCGACTCCCACCACGTGTTGACCTGATGGGATGCAGTTTTGCTGGTATCAGAACAAGACACGCCGTCCGGATCGACTGGACCGTCCGGAAGGTATGACCTACCCTGAGAGGTGCTTGGAAGCACAGCTCTCCTAATTGGTGAGCAACCCGAGTTTGAGCGGCAACTCGAACTCTTGACTTTCGATCCCGGCCCACTCGCCAGTGAGCCGGGATCAGTCATTTCATGGGCTGCATGATTTTTAGTTTTCAGTCACACAGCTGATCTACCTCACGCTGGAATCGCCTCCTGGTCGTCAAAATGCGACACGGCTTTGGGCATGCCGAGGTGTGCCGCAGCGACTTCGGCTACGTACTGGTTCATAGAGATGCCGCGCGCCTTGGCTTCACGCCGAAGTGCGTCGTAAACATCCGAAGGTACGCGGACTGTCATGCGTGTCCGCTCCCCCAAGGCTGGCCTGCCAGGCCCAGAACGTGTGGTCGCCATGACGTCAAAACTGACATGGCTGACGTCAGAAATGTGTGCGACACGCTCACGACGTCACAAATGGCGGTAACAAGTGTGGCGCGGAGGCCGCTGTTTCAGCCGATCGTGGAACTCGGCCCTGAGTCATGCTCGCTTGCAACTAGTGTTTGGCGTCCTTTTGAGCTGGCATGAGTGAGTCGACGAGCACCAGCTCCATCAGGTCGATTCCATCGAGCACCGGAATGACCTGCCGCGCTGATTTCGGACAGCGGAGTTGATGGTTTCTCTACGCTGCCGTCGCCGGCTGGATGTCAGCGTAGTGCACCTCGTTCGGCCGCTTGTAGCCGAGCGCTGAATGGCGCCGTCGGGTGTTGTAGAACCCCTCGATGTAGCTGATGACGTCGCGTCTGGCCTGCCTCTTCGTGGAGCCTGTCAAGATAATTGTGTGAGTTTTGGTTAGTGATGTCTGTCACATGTGGGGGTCGAAGCGTTCCGGGTAGGCCAGTGCGAGTTCGGCCAGTGCGGCTCGCCAACCGTGGATGGTGGCGCCTTCGACGAGTCTGGGGATCGATTTCCGGGGGCCTGCGTGGCCGTCTGCTCGGCGTTGAGCGTCCTTGGCGCGTTCTCGGTCTCGTCGGTCCTCGATGTTGCGTATGGCTAGCCATAGCAGCTTGATCGCGGCGGCATCGCTGGGGAAGTGCCCGCGGTTCTTGGTGATCTTGCGCAGCTGGTAGTTCAGCGACTCGATCGAGTTCGTGGTGTAGATCAGCTTGCGTGTGGCTGGGCCGAAGGCCAGGAACGGGATGAACCGCTCCCAGGCGGCCTCCCACGACCTGACGGCGGTGGGGTACTTGGCGCCCAGCGGCGATTCGGCGAAGGCCTCCAGTGCGGCTCTGGCGGCCTCGGCGTTGGCGGCGGTGTAGATCGGCTTGAGTGCCTTGGCCACGTTCTTGCGGTCGCTGTAGGACACGAACCGCATCGAGGCCCGGATCAGGTGCACCACGCAGGTCTGCACCTCGGCGAAAGGCCAGGTCGCGGCAATCGCCTCGGACAGTCCGGTCAGCCCGTCGCAGGCCACGATCAGGACGTCTTTGACGCCGCGATTGGCCAGTTCGGCGCACACGCTGGCCCAGAACGCCGCGCCTTCCTTGGCCTGCACCCAGATGCCGAGCACGTGCTTGACGCCCTCAAGATCGACCCCGACCGCGATGTGGGCAGCGCGGGTCTTCACGTGGGCTCCATCGCGGATCTTGATGTGGATCGCGTCCAGGAACACCACCGGGTAGAACGCCTCCAACGGGCGGTGCTGCCAGGCGGCGACTTCGTCCAGGACCGCGTCGGTGACGTTGGTGTCCGCGTACAGGGTGACGTGTCG